>CAYQRU010000044.1:0-26190 GCA_964419945.1 uncultured Bacteroidales bacterium
TGTTAACAATACTTTTTCTGAACCTGGTATACCGGTTTTTGTTTCATATGATGTGAACGCCTTTTACCTTGATATTCCTGTAATAAAAAATACAGGAGGGCTACTATGGAAAATCGAACCTCAAGATCGAAATGGCCTGATTGAATATTTTTACACCATTGGTAATCAAACCCCTACCCGGAAATCCATCCCTGTTGAACAGGCTTTTCAGGCAAAAGACAGCATAACCATAAACCTGGTTGCATACAAGGGTAACAAGCAAATGAGTGATATATTCAGGGGTGATTATTCACTGCATCAGGCCTTGAGTCAGTCAATTATACTGGTGCATGAGCCTGACGGAAATTATGCAGGCAATGGAGGTAACAGTTTGCTGGATGGTATTACAGCAACCGAAAATTACAGAGATGGCCGTTGGATCGGCTTTGAGAAAAATTACCTTGAAGCCCTGATTGAGTTTGAAGAACCCAGAAACATCAAATCAGTTGGGTGTAATTTCCTTGAAAACAACAATTCCTGGATTTTCCTGCCGGAATCCTTTTTAGTTCTTGTTTCGCAGGATGGTAAAAACTTCACAGAACTGGGTTATATCCAATATCCAAAACCATCAGGCGAAAACAACCGGGGTATCGTAAAAGCTTCAATCCGAAAAAGTGCACGGAATATAAAATTCCTAAAAGTGGTAGCTCGAAATCCTGGAATCTGCCCCGAATGGCATCCAGGAGCAGGTAAGCCGGCGTGGATTTTTGTGGATGAAATTCAGATTTGGTGAGGCAGATGGTTAAAAACCGGATAATTGATTGTAACACTGTAAAAAGGCACGATTCGGGATCGTGCCTTTTTAGTGTTCAAAAATAGAGTCCGGTTAAGCAAACAACAGATAAATTATTACCTGATAATGGTGATGAGCCTTCCCTGTTCAAAACTTGTGCCTGAAGATTTCAGAGTTGCTTTGTAAAGATAAGTTCCAGCAGGAATCATGCTGCAATCCCACATAATTGTGTGTTGTCCAGCCTCCAAAGCGCTGTTAATGACTGTTGCAACCTTCTGGCCATAAAGATTATAAACACTGATCTCGAGCATGCCATTACTTTCAAGAACTACTGGAATTGTTGTAGTAGTGCTTGCCGGATTGGGATAATTCTGATACAAAATCCTCAAGGGGCTACTCAGGTTTAAATCGTTTATCCCCAGAATATTGGTTATTCCCGATCCAATGATTTCCTGGTAGATGTAATAATGGCCGGCATCATTCAGGTGGATTCCGTCGCCTGAGTTGTACAATGGTTTGATGGTTCCGTCAGGCTGCGCAAGTTCATCGAAAATGTTTACTGCATTCGAACCATAAGTGTTGATAATAGCGGTTCTGACATCAATCAGGTTTTGGAGTTGAGCCGGATTGCTGAAGTTTCTGGGTTGCGTGGTTGTGAGCCGGAAGGGCAATCCCAACGTAACTATTTCGCCGGTGATGGTTGCAAAGTTTGCCATTTGTTCTTCGACCGGGTAATTATTGGCTGCATCGTTGCTGGGCAAATTGATGATGATTGCTAAAGGATTGTACGAAAGTGCCTTGGTGATGTTGTTGTTGGGCGAAGGTTGAGGCCGTCCTGCTGGTGGAATGTAGCCGGTAGGCATCACATGATAGGTTGTAAACCCACCGACAGCAAGGTTGACTACCACTGCTTCGGGATTGATATTTTGTACGTAGGTTCTGAACAATCCAACCCAGGAATTTGCTGTGCTGGAGGCACCTGTTCCGGCAGCGGTTGATGAACCGAGAATCACAAAAACAGGACGTTCATTACCATTGATTTCTTCACCTTCAACGCGAATATCGTCGAGGTATAGGGTATGTTGAACATTATCAGCAGCATTCTGCCCGATGAATATTGTTTTGATCCGCGTCAGATCAGCCTGCAACGGATTGTTGATGAAAAGCTCAACCGGAACCCTAAGCTCCGTCCACACGTTGGCCGGGACACTCTGCACATAACTTCCAAGCGGGAACTTTTCGGTTTTACGGTTTGAAAGATCTTCGAGGTAAATATATGGCATAACATCAGTCGTCCAGGCTATTTCAGTGAATACCTTGATGCTGATGGTATCCCGTGTCGTGAAATCGTGCCCTACCCAACCGATACTCGCAACTGCAATTGCCCAGTCGCCGCCGGTTGCAGACTTGTAATTCAGTTTAAGAGAATAATTACCAACCAGCGAAAAATCAGTTGTTACAGGCCATTTGGTGTTGATCAGATCGAGAGTACTTGGGGCGGTTACAATACCCCAGCTTGGATCATAAAAACCGGCTGTGGGGCTGTCGCTAAAGAAAATGAAATCCTGGTTAAGCGGCCTGGGCGAAACTATGCTGAAAGATTCCAGGCTCACATCCAATGCTCCCGAAACCACATCAGTAAGTCGGATTTTACATTGCGGATTGATTTGTTCAGGCAGGCTCCACAAATAGTTTCCTCCGGCAGTTGCATAAGATTCTTCAATCACCACCCAGTTGTTGCCATTGTCGGCAGTGTATTCAATCTTCAGGTTTTCAACATTTTCCACCGTAAACATGATGAATTTATTGCTTCCGGCATCCCATTGCTGATAACCATTCGGTGAAATCAGTGTTACGTTGTTCGTCAGGGGAACAATATTGAACAAGCCGCTTTCGGAAGCTACCGAAGCGTTGGCTGCTTCAGAAATTCTTATTTTGGCCTCATTGGTAAGTTGAGCATTCACATACCAGGTATAGGAGCCGGGAGCAGCCGGAACACTCTCTGCGATAACTTCCCAGTCAGCACCACCATTGACTGAAAATTCAATTTTAATCTGATCCACCGCGCTGCTGCTCCAGGAGATCGTTTTGTTGGTAAACTGCGCCCAGTTTTCTCCACCCACCGGCGAAAGCAATTGTAGGCTGGCCTGGCCTGACGATATAAAGAAATATCGTACAACCCGGTGATTGTTGTAGTCGGCTATCCAAACATTGCCTGTAGCTTCATCCACATACATGGCGCGTGGGGTATTAAAGCTGGAAGCTGTTGGAGGATTCTGAGCGGTTCCGGTGTTAAAATCAGGTTGTCCCCAGATGTAATCGGCGGGAGCACCATTGGGCAAGCCAGCTGCATTTTCAAAAACCACGATGCGGTGGCTGTTTTCCTGCATTACATAAATGCGACCCGAATTGTCGCCGGTAACAAAGCGGAGGTTTGTAAAACCATTCTGGCTCACTGAAGAAAGGTCGGAGGTAAAATCTGCCTGTCCGAGCACGCCATCAGCCGGCGCTCCGTTAGGGAGGTTACGGGCATTGTCGAAACGCAGCACGCGGCGGTTGGCCGCATCGCTTACCCAGAGCCTTCCAAAGATATCTACATAAACATCATTTGGGTTTTTCATACCGGTTTGCGTGGTAGCACCCACAGCCATTCCAAAATCTGCCTGTCCCAACACTGCGTTTGCAGGTGAACCATTCGGCAGGTTGGATGCGTTCACATAAAACACAACTCTGTGATTGCTCCAGTCCGAAACCCATACTGTTCCGGTATGATCCACATAAACACCAACCGGACCACCCAGTTTTACGGCAGTATTGCCGCTGCTGTTGGTAGTAAAATCAGGCTGTCCGAGCACTGCATCGGCTTCGGCTCCTGTAGCCAGTGCCGAAGCATTGTCGAAGCGCAGCACCCTTCTGTTGCCAAAATCGCCAACCCACAAACGACCTTCAAGGTCAATGTGAATGCCTATCGGGTTGTTGAGTTTTGCAGCATTTAGTCCTGAACTGTTAGAGGTAAAATCGCTTTGGCCAAAAACTGCTTCAGCTTCCGACCCACTGTTTAGGGCTGTTTCTGACGCCCAACGTAAGATACGATGGTTGCTGCGGTCAACTACAAAAACTTTCCCCGTCAATGGATCAACAGCCACTCCATTGGGTCCGTTAAATTTTGAAGCGCTCAATCCGGAAGTATTGGCTGTAAAATTTTCCTGCCCTAATACACTTATCCCAACAGGATTATTGCTGATAACCAAGGTTTGGAAGTAATCAACCGAAAATCTCAGCACCCGGTGGTTGTTGTAATCGGCTACCCATACGGTTTCGCGTGCTTCGTCCACATACATGGCACGAGGGGTGTTGAAACTGGAGGCGGTTGGTGGGTTCAGGGCGGATCCGGTATTAAAATCAGGTTGTCCCCAGATGTAATCGGCCGGAGCTCCATTGGGCAAACCGGCTGCATTTTCAAAAATCACGATACGGTGACTGTTTTCCTGCATCACATAAATACGACCCGAATTGTCGCCGGTAACAAAGCGCAGGTTTGTAAAGCCACTTTGGGTAATAGCTGAAACGTCAGAAGTAAAATCTGCCTGTCCGAGCACGCCGTCGGCAGGCGCTCCGTTGGTGAGGTTGCGGGCGTTGTCGAAGCGCAATACCCGACGGTTGGCGGCATCGCTTACCCACAATCTGCCGTTGATATCCACATATAAATCGTTAGGGTTTTTCATCCCGGTTTGGGTAATAGCTCCTACAGCCATTCCGAAATCTGCCTGTCCTAATACAGCATTAGCAGGCGAACCATTGGGCAGGTTGGCTGCGTTCACATAAAAAACAACCCTGTGATTGCTCCAGTCAGAAACCCAAAGAACTCCGGTATAATCCACATAAATACCTACCGGTCCGCCCAGTTTTTCGGCAGTGGTGCCGGTGCTATTGGTGGTAAAATCCGGTTGGCCAATAACTCCATTTGCTTCAGCCCCTGTAACAATTGCCGAGGCATTGTCGAAACGCAACACTCTTCTGTTGCCAAAATCGCCAACCCACATACGGCCTTCGAGGTCAATATGAATACCGATGGGGTTGTTGAATTTTCCGGCACTCAAGCCGGAACTGTTTGAGGTAAAATCGCTTTGACCGAATACAGCTTCTGCCTCTGAACCAATTACCAAAGCTTCTTCGGAATCCCAGCGCAGAATCCGGTGGTTGCTGCGGTCAACCACAAATATTTTTCCTGTAACGGGATCAACTGCAACACCATTAGGCCCGTTGAGTTTTGAGGCACTCAGGCCGGAAGTTTTGTCAGTAAAATTTTCCTGCCCCAGCACGCTGACTGCCGAAGGGTTGTCAGGTATTTGGGCATGCACGTTAATTGCCAGCCATGTGAATCCAAACAGGACCAACAAGGCATTTCGTAATGATCTTCTCATTGCACTTTGAATTTTGTTTAATAAAACTTAAAATTAATCAGTTGCAAAATTAAAGTGCTGATTACCAAGGCTGATAGTAAAGATGTTTAAAAGTATTGGACAAATGTTCAGTTAATAGGGTTTATCACCTCGAACTGGCATACAGACCCGGAGTGGTTCCGAATTGCTGGCGAAAACATCTGATAAAATAGGCTGTGTCGCTAAAACCAACCCGGAATGCAATTTCGGAAACCGAGAGTTTTTCCTGACTTAAGAAAACCGCCGCCTTCCGAAGGCGATATGAGCGCAGGTACTCACTTGCCGACATTGCAGTAAGTTGTTTTAGCTTATTGTGCAGCAACGACCGGCTCATCGTCATCGCCTCGACCAGTGAAGTAATGTTGAAATGGTCGTTTTGAAAATTGTCTTCCAATACCTTATTCAGCTTCTTCAGAAAAACCTCATCCGGGTTCTCCAGAACCATCCCGGCAGGTATTGTGGCCGTATCAATTCTGAACTTTTCCTTTATAATCTCCCGGTTTTTGAGCAGGTTAGTGATGCGTGCTATAAGTTCTTCGTAATCAAACGGTTTTACAATATAATCATCTGCCCCCGATTCAAGACCCTGAATTTTTTCAGCCTGCCGGGCTTTGGCAGTAAGCAGGATCACCGGTATATGCGAAGTGCGATGATCACTTCTGAGTTTTTCAAGCATTTCAACTCCATCCATTTCCGGCATCATCACGTCTGAGATGATCAGATCGGGCATGTGGCTCAGCGCTTTCTTTAACCCTGAAATGCCATCAGCAGCATCTTCCATCTGAAATTGTGGCGAAAGTAACAGCATCAGATAATTTCTCAATTCGCTGTTATCTTCCACTACTAGAATCCTCGGTGTTGTCGTTCTTTTTCTGTTTGATCGCTGAGAAATATCACCGCCCGTTGCGTCGGATGATTTGGCAGTTATTTGTTCTGAACCTGTTAATAAGAGATCCGGAATTCTTAACTTCTTTTCTGTTTCCTTTAAATGTGCGGAACCAACGGGTAAGAGTACCTCAAATCGGGTTCCTTTATTTAACTCGCTGAATACATTAATTTTGCCATGATGCAACTCAACCATTTTTTTAACAATGGTCAATCCGATACCTGTTCCCGCCTGCGAAGTTTTCCGACCCTGCTCTGTTTGGTAAAAACTATCGAACACCCGGTCAAGTTCTT
This sequence comes from uncultured Bacteroidales bacterium, assembly GCA_964419945.1. Classification (GTDB taxonomy): domain Bacteria; phylum Bacteroidota; class Bacteroidia; order Bacteroidales; family JAAYJT01; genus JAAYJT01. The sequence continues at coordinate 6,394 of CAYQRU010000044.1, forward strand.
CCGGTTTGATCCCAATACCATTGTCTTCTACCAGGATTCCAGCATACTCACCCCCGATAATACTGACTGTAATATCACCACCTGTCGGTGTGAACTTTAAGGCATTTGCCATTAAGTTATAAAGCACACGTTGAAGTTTTTCGGCATCGAACCAGATTTCGGGCAAGCGGGTTCCATGCACAAACCTGAATCTGATGTTCTTTCTTTGGGCCGTTTCCTGGAATAACTCCAAGACTTCCTGAACGAACTGTACCAAATCCTGTGGAAAAGCCTTTAGTTGCATGGGTTCATGCTCAAGTTTCTGAAAGTCCAGCCATTGATTCATCAATTCAAGCAACTGGTTTTGATTGCGTTGTATGAGCTTGAGTCTGCTGAGCAGGTTTTCGTCTGCTGGCCCGTATTGTTTTATCAGGTCGTTGAGCGGATTGGCCATCAGGGTAAGTGGTGTTCTGATCTCATGCGAAATATTGGTGAAGAATTCGAGTTTCAAACGGTCTGCATCCTGAAGCTTATTACATACTGCGTCAATCTCAAGTTTCTGCCGCAGAATTTCCTGGTTCTGCCTGATAAGTTCCTCTTTTACATTTTCAAGCTGCTGGTTTTGGATTTCAACCGTTTTCTTTTCATTTTCGAGCGCGCTGGTACGATCAGCAACCATAACCTCAAGGTGCTGCCGCCGGCGCCTGTAACTGCGATTTTTAAGGATATAGAAAGTAATAAGCCCGCTGATAATAATCAGCAGGAAGGCAAATCGGGCATAGACCGTTTCCCACCAGGGTGGCACGATGATGATTTCGAGTGCTGTTCCTTCCTGATCCCAGACACCATCTTCATTCGATGCAAAAACTCTCAGGCAGTAATGCCCCGGGTCAATATTGGTGTACGACACTTTATGCTGGTTGCCCAGATAATTCCATTGATTGTCGAATCCCTCCAGAACAGTGGCATATGAGATTCTGCCGGGATAAATAAAGTTGGGCGCGATAAATTCAAGGCCAAAAGTGTTCTCGAAATATCTGAGTCTGATGCTTTTCTGGAAGGCTATATCGGCCTGTAGAATTCTATTGGAACCATCCGGCATGAGTTCCTGATTCGACACCGTCAACTTTGTAAAATACACTTTCGGAGCTTGATTATTTTCAACAATCATGTCCGGATCAATGATGTCAATGCCATGGGCACCCCCGAAAATCAAGGGGCCGTTTACAAGCAGGGCAAAACTCTCGCTCAGATATTCTCTGACATTTAAGCCGTCTTCAGTCTGATAATTGAATATACGACCGGTGAGTATGTCGTAGCGCGACAAACCCATGCTTGTGGCAATCCAGACATTATTACTCTGATCTTCCGTGACAGAAGCTATTGTATTGCTTCTCAACCCCTGCTCAATTTCAACAGGTTCAATGATACCGGTATGGGAATCGAACCTGAAGGCACCAAAGCTCCGGGTTCCTGCCCATATTGTATTTTCTTTATCAAGATATAACGTTTTTATCTCGGCAAAATGGAGAGGGTGTGTTTGTGGTATGGCAGGTCTGGTAAGTTCATAAAGGTTATTTTGCGATTCTATCAGAAACAATCCTTTGGTGGTAGCGATCCAAAGCCTCTGATTGATTTTGTCGTATTCCAGTGAAAGAATGTTGGTCATCACACACCGGGCGCTGTCAGACAAACCCCGAACAGCTTCAAAAGTAAAAGTTTGTGGATTAAATAGGTTTAGTCCCCCGTTTAATGTTGCTATCCATATCATACCGTGTTCGTCTTCAGCAAAATCCCACACATCATTCTGACTGAGCGAAGGCTTGTCGGGATGGTGTTCAAAATGTAAAAATTTACTGCGGTTGGAGTCCAACATTGCCATGCCATTGCCGTAGGAACCAAAAAACAGGTTTTGTTTGCTGTCTTCAAAAATTGATTTTATGGCAAGGCCCGTCTGCCCTATCCAGGGGACAATATCCTTTAAGACTTTTATATTTTGAAAATCCCGGGAAGGCGCAATGATTCCGGAGCCATCCGTTCCAAACCAAAGCCAGCCTTGCTTGTCTTGCAGCACCGACATGATCTGAAATTCAGATAAAATTGGGGAAATCCTTTCATCTTCTATTATTTTAAGCCTGGAACGCTGCGGATGAATAACATTCACCCCGCCTTTATTCGTGCCAATCCATACAGAACCTTCAGGGCTGGTGAGCAGGGTAAAAATGGTGTTTGAACTGATGCCATCAGGGTCTGCAGGTGAAAAAGTGTAACGTCTGATTTTCTGATCCGTTTGGTTCATCACAAACAAACCATTGCCATCGGTTCCGATAAACAGATTTTCTGATGCATCTTCTGTAATTGATCTGACTGTGAGCCTTGCCATTGATGCTGAGAACCTGGTAAACCTGACCCCGGCTTGTAATGTGTCATCGTAGTAATACAGCCCCTTGCCTGCACTGCCGAACCACAAACGCCCCTGTTTATCCCTGAAAATACAGTTAAAACTCAAAGATGTTGCGCTGCCCGGCTGATCAGTAAATTGTATGTACTCTGCTGTTCGGCTGGCAATGTTCACCAGCATGATGCCATGATCTCTGTCTGCAACCCAGGCCTTATCGCCCTCAACATGTATGGCCGAAATATTTTTAGGTTCTGTAACATCATTATTACCGGAGTATAGAAATGGTAAGGCTTCCATTGTTTCCGGTCCGACCACAAAAAGCCCATCCTCTCTTGTTCCAACAAGAAGCCACCCTTTGGAAGTCATTCTCAACACCCAAACATTCGGATCTAAAATCTTTTCACCTGTGAGAGCATGAAAACCTATCCGGTGAAAACTTCCCGTTGGCCTGTTGTAATAAAGCAATCCATTTTCCCAGATGCCGATAAACAAATTGCCATGGTTGTCTTCTGCGATGGAAGTGATCATTTTTCCGGTAAGATCAAAGCCGCAATCTGAGAAGTAATTTACCGGCTTAATGTTCAAACCGTCAAAGCGTACCAAGCCCTCCCTTGTTCCAAACCACATAAAGCCAAAACCATCCTGATGAATAGTGAAAACCGTACTTCCCGGCAAACCGTCATATATTCCTATCTTACTAAAAATCAATTCATTGTGCCTGGCCAAAGCATTCATTGGTTGAAATACACAACCAAAAGCCCCTGTGATCATCAGCAAACCAAGGCGCCGCAAGCTCATGAAGCATGGTAAAAAATTAAAAAATGATGTTTTGATCAATGTTTGTGCGAATATCATTGGATAAAACTAAATCACAATATGCTGCTCCCTTCGACAGGCTCAGGGAGCGGCTTTCCTACCAGTGGTTGAGCCTGTCGAAACCACTGCTGTACTGCATCCGCCATCCAACCCATCCCACACGTGCGGGACTATCGGCGGACAAGTCACTGCAACACAGCCAAACTGCAACACTATATCACAGCAGCACAGCAAAACTGCATCACTGCATCACTGCATCCCACTACCGTCGTATTGAAAACAACCATGACAGCAACTCTTCCTCTTTGAAAACATAATCCCAGGCATTGTGTCCCACCTCCGGGTACAGAGTCAAGCGCACATCTGCTGAGGCTTTGCGCAGGGCTTCTACCATTTTTATTGATAATCCAGCTTTTACCACCTGATCGGCTTCGCCATGAAAAGCCCAGATTTTAACTTTTTTCACTTTTGGAGCAATTTTTTCAGGGTTGCCACCCCCACAAATTGGAATGGCAGCAGCAAAAATTTCCGGTTTCCTGTACAGCAATTCAAATGTTCCCATTCCACCCATCGAAAGACCTCCGAGGTACACACGATGCTTGTCAACATAAGGTTCTGACAAATAATGATCTATGAGTTCGAGCACCAGTTTCATCGGAGATGTCGGTTCACCGGAAGGATCAAAATATAACTCCCGGCTTCCATCCTCATTCATGGAAAAATCAACTTTAGCCCAATAACTTTCAGATTTGCACTGTGGAAATATTACAATTGCAGGAAATTTTTTTCTATTGTTGTCCGACCCAAAAAACGAAGCACCATGTACCAGTTGTTTTTCATTGTCGTTGCCACGCTCACCTGAACCATGAAGAAAAAGGATCAGGGGGTATTTCCGTGAGGCATCAAAACCTTCCGGGAACATGATCCGGTAGGGTAAGACATCTTCATTCGTTCTTAGTTCCTTTTTCTCGTAATGAGCATGATACTGGCCTGTAACTTTTTGAAGCGGTAACATAAGCAACATCATTGAGAACATCAAAATTGGAAAGCCTTTCATACAATTTTTTTAAATCAGTATGGATACAACCAATGGATCAGGGAATTCTATTTTGCATGTTCCATTGAAATCTCTTCAAGGGTGCGGCCTTTGGTTTCGGTAACGAAACGTCTTACGATCCAGAAGGCAATGAGTCCAAAAGCGGCATATATACCATAAGAAACACCTAACCCTATCGAAGCCAGCAGCACCGGAAACGTGATAGTAATCAGGAAATTAGAACCCCATTGTACCAATCCTGCCACAGCGAGAGCAGCACCTCTGAATTTATTGGGAAACATCTCGCCAAGCATAACCCACATCACAGGACCCCACGTAAATGCAAAGAATGCGATATATCCGTTAGCAGCAATTAATGCCATGATACCTGTCCTGCCCGTTAACTCGAGTCCTGCTGAACTATCTTTAGCGCCATAAGCGAAAATAAGTGCCAGAATTCCAAGCATTAATGCCTGACCCAGGGCGCCAATGAGTAATAATGGTTTACGACCCACACGGTCAACAAGGCCAATGGCGACGAAAGTGAAGAGCACATTGACCGATCCACTGATGACATTGGTAAGCAATGCATCGGCTTCGGCAAAACCGGCTGCCTGCCAGAGCACTGAGCCATAATAAAAAACTACATTAATACCTGTGAACTGCTGCAGGGCCGCCAATGCCATCCCAACCCAGACAATTGGATAAATTTTACCGGAATCTGGACGGATAATATCGGCCAGACGGGGTTTTCGCTCGCCAATTACTGTTTTTTTAATCTCTTCCACCTGAAGATCTGCTGTTCTTATCTCCGTCAGACTCGCCAGCACCTTGCGTGCTTTGTCATTTTTTCCTATTGCCACAAGGTAGCGTGGGGATTCCGGGATAAGAAACAAGAACAAAAAGAACATTGAAGCAGGAATGATCTCCATCCAGAACATCCATTGCCATGCTTTGAAGCCCCACCAGTGGGCTTCGGCTGCTCCACCTGAGCCGAGCGCGATATTATAGTTCGAGAAAAAGGCCATAAACAAACCCAGTACGATAGCCAGTTGCTGAAGTGAAATGAGCCTGCCCCTGAGGTGAGGTGGGGCAATTTCGCCAATATAAGCCGGTGATAAAATACTGGCAGCACCCACTGCAAGACCCCCGAGAATTCTGTAAATTACAAATTGCATTGAACTTACAGCAATGCCTGACCCCCAGGCACTTACTATAAAGGCAACGGCCGCAATCAGTAAGGTTTTTTTCCGGCCGATTTTGTCTGCCAGATTACCGGCGAAAAATGCTCCGGCAGCACATCCCAGAAGCATGGAAGCAATGTTAAAACCTGTTCCCACCACGTCAGAATTAAAGGCCTTCTGAAGTGCATGGACCGTGCCATTGATCACTCCACTGTCGAAACCAAATAAAAATCCTCCCAGTGCGGCAACTATAGTCAGGGATAAAATACGGGTATGATTGATATTGCCGGATTGAAAGTGAGCGATTTGATCTTTTTTCATAAATGGTGAAATTTAATTTGATTTGATTCTTTGGAAGGCAAAAGTAATCATTTCGCATTGGTTTCAATTTAGTTCAACAGGAATGAAGCAGTCAGCACATCCTGTGAACTGCCACCGGTCATGATGAGGAATTCCCCCGGTTCCCAGTCAAATTTCAGGTCGTATTGATAAAACTTCAGATCCTCAGGCGTGATTGAAAAAGATACCTTTTGCGATTCACCTTTCTTCAGGAATACTTTTTTAAATCCTTTCAATTCCTTTACCGGTCTTGTAATGCTTCCTTCCATATCGCGTATATAAAGCTGCACTATTTCAGCACCGTCATAATTTCCTGTATTGGTAAGCATCACCTGGATATTCAGGATTTGTCCCTCTGATAGTGTTTGTTTATCCAGGGTCAGATCGCTATAAACAAATTGTGTGTAGCTCAAACCATAACCGAAAGGATATAAAGGTTCGTTTGGCACATCAAGGTAATTTGAAAGGTACTTGCTGAACCATTTTCCTTCCGGCAAGGGACGTCCCGTATTCTTATGATTGTAATAGATTGGTATTTGCCCTAAGTTACGGGGAAAGGTAACAGGCAGTTTTCCGCTTGGGTTAACTTTTCCAAAAATAGCATCTGCAATGGCATTTCCAGCCTGTGTTCCACCAAACCAAACATTCAGTATTGAAGGAATATTTTCATTTTCCCAGGAAAGGGTAAGTGGTCTACCGGTAAAGAGAACGAGCACTACAGGTTTTCCGGTGGCTATTAATGCTTTCAACAGTTCCCGCTGACTTCCTGGCAATGAAATATCAGACCGGCTTGCACATTCACCGCTCATTTCAGCAGCTTCTCCCATGACTGCTACCACCACATCACATTCCCTGGTTGCCAGCACAGCTTCTTCCCGCATTTCTTCCGGAGTTCTGACGGTATCAATATCCGGGATTCCGCGAACAGCAACACGGCTGTCATAGGCAGGGTCATCCACGATGTTACTGCCTCTTGCATAGATAATTTCAGCCTGGTTGCCCACGGCTTCCCTGAATCCTTCAAGCACCGTTACAGATTGTGAATGGTCCACAGCAACACTCCACATGCCCGCCATATTCAGTTGATTGTTGGCTAAAGGGCCGATGAGAGCAATTTTTCCTCTTTTCTGTAAAGGCAATAAATTGTCCTGGTTTTTGAGCAGCACAAACGTCCGGGCTGTGATTTCGCGTGCTATGCGGTTATTTTCGTCAGTAAATACATCTGTTTGGGCACGGTTCTGATCACAATAAAGGTATGGATTTTTAAACAGGCCAAGTCTGTATTTTGCTTCCAATATTCTGCGGCAGGCACTTTCAATCCGGGCTTCTGTAATTCTCCCCTGCTCAGTGGATTTCTCCAGATTAGTAAGGAAATTTTCACCTACCATTTCCATGTCAACGCCAGCCTGCAATGCCATTTCGGAAACAGTCTGCAAATCGCCCATACCATGTTCTTTCATCTCTTCGACTGCTGTATAATCTGAAACGACAAAACCATCAAAATTCCATTGATTACGCAGTACTTCGGTAAGTAACCATGAGTTACCTGAAGCAGGAATCCCATCAATTTCGTTAAAAGAAGTCATCACGCTGCCAACACCAGCCCTGATGGCAGCGAGAAACGGCGGAAAATATTCATTGAACATACGGACACGGCTCATATCACTGGTATTGTAATCGCGTCCGCCTTCAGCAGCGCCATACAGAGCAAAGTGTTTAACGCAGGAAAGAATAGTATTGTTTCTCGATAGGTCAGTCCCCTGATAACCATGCACAAAGGACTCAGCTATGCGTGATGCGAGATAAGGGTCCTCCCCTGCCCCTTCAGCAATGCGTCCCCAACGCGGATCGCGGGTGATGTCAACCATGGGTGAAAAATTCCAGCAAATTCCATCGGCACTTGCTTCAATTGCAGCAATGCGTGCACTCTGTTCAATCAGTTCCATATCAAAACTGCTTGCCAGCGCAATTGGAATCGGAAAAATGGTTTTATAACCATGAATTACATCCATACCAAAAATAAGTGGTATTTTCAGCCTGCTTTCTTCTACTGCAACTTCCTGAAGAGTGCGAATTTTCGCTACCGATTTTACACTGAACAATGCGCCAACTTTTCCTTCCCTGACTTTCCTGCCAATTTCTGAAGATGTGGCAAGGCCAGTGATGATTTCTTCGTATCCGGGAAGTAAGTTCAATTGACCGATTTTTTCTTCAAGAGTCATCTTTTGCATCAGATTGTCAATAAACACGTTCATTTCCTGATCAGTCCCGGTTGTCTGTGGTTTCTGACAGGATGCGAGAACACGGGCAAGCATCAGCGATAAGAGCAGAAGTTTCAGGGTTTTCATTGAGAAATATTATTTAATAAGTTCATTTTCAAGATTTTGTATCCAAACAGAATAACCTCTTTCATTCATATGTAACCTGTCAGACAGAAACAGGGAAGTGTCGGGCTTACCACTGCTGTCAAGCATGGAATCCCAGATATTAATGAAAGCACTGTTGGGTTGATGTTCAAGAAAAATCTGAATTACACGGTTGCCATCTTTAAACCTTTCTGCCAAATGCCAGCGGCTTGGGCTTGGCTTCATTGAGATGTATGTAATAGGTGTATCAGGCAGTTCCGAACGGATTAAGCTGAATAAAGAAATAAACCTGCCGGCAAGCTGGCTGGTGCTCAGATCCTCATCGAAAGCCAGGTCGTTTTCTCCGCAATATATGACTATCTGGCGCGGCAGGTAAGGCACAATAATATCGGCGGCAAAGTGGATCTGATCCATCAGGGTTGATCCACCAAAAGCCCGGTTGATGATTTCAAATCCCGGAAAACATTCCTGCAGATTATTCCACAGGGTGAATGAGGAACTGCCTATAAAAAGAATTGCCCCCTTATCTGGGGGGGGCAGGTTGTCAATAGCATTGAAATCACGGATTGCGCCTGCGAAATGATGTTCATTTTCCTGTGAAAACGTATGAAGAGCAAGCGCGAAAAATATAATGGAAATCACTGATTCTCTAATGCTCATATTATGCACTTTAAAGTGTAATAACAACAATATTTTCGATTTTGCAGAGCAAAGACATGAATTTGCTTTTGTCAATGATGGCGCCTCCTTCCCGGTACCCGTTTTCTTCGCAGAAGAACTGTACTAATTTACCATTTACCATTATCTTCTTGGGATTGCAGCAGTCATTTACTACTTCATAGATTATTTTAATGTTGAAGCCCATCAAAACAAATGAGATTGTCAGCCCATTGAGTGCTAGCGGAATCACCGGATCTATAATAATCCTTTCAGCTTCAAAGCGTAACCCCAAAAGTCGCTGTATGATCAGGCCAATGTATATACCAGGCCCGCTGGAATATATTCGCCAGCCACCTTTGAAGGTAATTTTTCCGGTTTTAATCTCATCGTACAATGTATCGGCCTCATAACGGTTTTTAAACGCAACATCTGAACTGCTGTAATAACAGTTGGCCTGCCTGAAATCCCCGAAGGGAACAACCTCATTGTAAGCTACAGGAATTGCCTGGCGCAGTGCTTTCAGAAATTCAACTGCATTACCCATAATAGCAAGAGACTCGGCATAACGTATATGTTCGTGCATATACATGAGTCCGATTTCACGGCCAAAAAAGGTGCTGCTTTCTGCCCGCTGAAATATGTGTTGAATACCTCCATGGTATTTCAGGGGGCGATCCATCAGGCGGGCGCCATCAGGGCCTTTCAGATGTCTTTCAATTAATTGCTGATGTTTTTGTGCCTGTTCTTTTGAAAAAATCCCGCTGATGATACCTCTGTTCATGGGTAATATGCTGTAATGTATTCCGCTGATCTCATCCGATGGGTGTAATAACACACTGATCTTTCCATTCTTTTCTACAAGGCCATAACCTGCTATGATACCATCCCTGATCAAATGCTCGTTAAAATCTGACTTTATTCTTTCACAAATATGTTTCAGCAGAGTAGATTTTTCATACAATCCCACCTTTGCGTAAACATTTGCTAACTCATTAAAAGCCTGATAGTTCATCTCGACCGTCCAGGAAGAAATCATGCGTTCGGCCAGATCGGCGCTCACCGGTTGCAATGAGTCGTTCCAGTCACCGCCACCAAAAGGTACAAAACTGGTTCCTGGAATGAATGAACACACGATCATAGTAACAAGTCTGTCAATGTGTTCTGACAGTGGTGTTTGTTCAGCCGACGAAATACCGGCAACATGATAATAAGGTAATACCTCACTCAAAATGTCCGGATCACCGGTAACTTTTATATAGTCGCACAGGGCAATGATACACCAGTAGTAAATATCACCATGAGCATGATCAGAACGAATATGCGAATATCTGTCAAACATCCACCATTGCGGCCATCCTCCGTCAGGATTCTGGTTTGAAAAGATCTTGCATAATATGTTCTTTGCCTCTGTGTATTTACCCATGCTCAATAAAAAATCGAATGGCCCCTGCGCAATGTCACGTGTTCCCCATGCAGCCCCACTGAACTGTTCTAATCCATATGGTGTCAGATAATGTGTAAGTGCGTTCATTCCATACCAGGGGAGAATCTCACGGATCGCCAGTATGTCACTATAATCGCTCTGTAAAGAAAGATTCATGCTTAGCCCGGTCCAGGCCACAGAAGCACAAATACTATCTTTAAACATTTGGTTATCAGAATTATCAAAATTCTCGAATTCAGCCATCTCAGCGACCTCTCCAAGAATGCTCATTGAAAAGTCTTTGGTTTCTTCAACTTGAAACACAAGAAATGATTTATCCCGGCTCCGGTAATCGATGAAAAGAACTTCATCACCTGAAGCAACAAACTTAGAGTTAAGGTTGGTCCTGATCCTGAATTGTGAGTGTGGAAATTTTCCGGCAATCAGGCTTTGATAGCCAGGTACACATATAAATTCCTGATCCTGTCCAATTGTTGAAGTTTTCCAGTTAATTACCTTATCAAACTGATTGGTAATCATAATTTTAACAGGTTTACCCCGAAGAACCTTAAAAGCCACATTCACCTGAGGAGCAGTCCTGGAGGTCCAGGTTCGAACCTGAAAAATCTGATCTTTATATTTGTAAATCCAGCGGCAATGGTTCAATCCCATCTCAAAAGCAGAAGGTACACCGAGCAGGAATCGTGTCTTATTTATCTCTATGAAGATTCTCAACCCGGTTTCCGGGTCCTGATTAAACTGACTTGCACAAACTGACAGCAATACATTGAAGTTGGTATTACCCTGCGTCAAATGTGAACTGAAAGCGCCAAATCCAAATGAAGCTGAGGAAACAATGCGTTCATCTGCCACATATTCCATTTGGGCCTGCATGATGTGTCCGTGCGGGCGGTCAACTAAAATTTCCTTCTGACGTAGAACTACGTGATTGCTATGACCATAAAAGAACGAAAGCAGGTTTCCTCCAACTATTTCGGTATGCCGTTGTTCTTTATCAAAGATACTATCAATTTCCGGGCGATTCAGATCATCCACAGGAAGAAATCCTGAAATGCTGAAGACGCTGCTGACTGGCTTGTTCCATTCCAATAAACTATCATCTGTTTTATAATCATCAAATTCATGCATCAATCTGTGCAATAGGGCCAAATCGCTTTTCGAAGTTGCTGCAGGATGATCTGGAAGGTAGGCTGCAGCAAAAATACTCGAGTGGCTTTTGCCGTTTCCGAGCATGAATGACCGTTCCTGTAATGCAACTACAGAAGATTCTCCGGCATATTCACCACCCAGGTACTCAGATAGCAAGGCCTGGGGGATACCTGTCTGACGAAAAGATTTTCCATAGTACAGCATGCCATCTGTCAGTCCGGCCACAGCACCATTTTTACAGGCCATTATCAACCAGGGATGACCAGTAGGTTCTTTCATATTTTGGCGGCAACAGATCACTGAACCATAGGTCTCGTCTTCCAGAATTCTCCTTTCCAGGTATTGGCTTACATAATACTCATTGACAAGATTGTCAGAGATTTGTTTTAAACCGATATCCTGCACCAGCACTACATCAAGTTCGGCGGGAATGCCCGATTTGTTGATTATTTCGATATTCCACTGCCAATTGTAGCCGTGATCAGAAAGTAACAATACACAGGAGTATGCAAGTCCATCCCAATTGCCTCTGGCCACGAACCTGTTACCGCTAACGGCAAAAATGCTGTTACTTTTAGATCCTGTAAGAGCTTTGAATTCAATAATCTCTGATTTCCTACGCAGGAAAATATTCATTCCTGACTGTCCAAAAAGTGTAGCATTTTTCATGCTTATCCTGACAGGAGCAGCTTCAATGCTTCTCACAGAGCCGTCTTCCTGGAAATGCACGGAAAGACCAGCCTGGTTTCCAATTTTCATTTAATTGATGTTTAAAGTGAGTATCATTTCCTGTCTGTGTTTATGTTGGTAATAAACTACGAGTCGCCGGCCATCCCGGTGCAAGATCACTTTATTACCATCAATCTGCACAGATTTGATCTTTTTGGAGTTTTCACTTTCGAACACGATTTCACCAGCCAGATCGCGGTCTCCAAACAATATGATCTCAAATCGCTTCTTATCTTCACTGATTTTAAGTATATCGGAAGTAGCATGAAGGATTGCTATACCTTCAGCAACATAAAGACACACAGGAGAAAGGATTCCATACAATGGTGGCCAGGAAGTCTCACATTTCGAATATGGGATAGAAACAGTTTCACCATTTTCGGGATGGGTATATGTAACAACAGCTTTTTGTTTTTCATTGAAGTAATTCCCGATAAAGAGAACGGCTGAATTACCGTTAGTAAACCGTTCTCTCACAGTAATATTGTCGTTGGTGGAGGTCGCTTGCCTCAATTTTGCGCCGGATCGTTTCAGAAAAGCTTCATAGACTGGTTTATGCCCCTCTGTGTCGTATCCAAGCCAGGTCCCCAGGAAAGTAATACTACCCATGCCAGTTTTTTTCACAAAACCACAGGGGGTACCACGGAGCGTCCGGGCTATAATTTCAGTTTCAGGCAATGATTCATCGTCATGAACAATTTGCGGGTTGGCGCATTTTATGTCCTTCAGATCAAAGATATCAATCAGGGGAGAATCAATAACTTCAATGCCTAAATTTTGTATGCTCATGACATCGCGGAGAATGGTACACTGCTGCTGAGAAAAATCACGATCGGGCAGAAAAGGAAAAATTACGATCTGCCCACCTTCGTTTGCATAATCGGCTAAAATCTGTTGTTCTCCGGCATTCATCTCATCAGTGCAGAGTGTCCACACCTGACTGTACTGACTTAGTTTCTCTGCTGTTGTATTACTCAGATCGGCCATATCGTAATCAATGTTCAACACCTGCAATACTTTCAGTAATCCATCGAAGTAGGCAGGTCTTCGAATACCAGATGGTACGAACAATAAGCCCGATGCACCGGTTTCCGGTCTTTCCAGCTCTGTAGCATAATAAGGCGGATAGAACAAGACACAAATATCTGCTTTACGTTTTGCATTGACAATCAGGTTTTCAGATACCTTAACAAGGCGGCTCATTCGCCTGATCAGTGAAAAAACGTCAGTGCGTTCTCCTTCAGCAGTGAGTGGTGTGAACCAGTAGAAAGTATCTCCCGAGTAGCCTTTACGTTCAGGATTTCGTCCCTGGGAAAACATGTAATAATTCCATCCTTTCAGCCCATTAGCGATACTTGCTTTGTAAAAAAGTTCCATTTCACGCGGATTGGTAACAATATGATATTCCCGCGAACCGCTCTGAAACTCAGCAGCAAAGAGGGGCTTATTTCCCTGCATAGTCTGTGTAATATCATTGATGATACGATCATCGTGCATATTCCGGTGCGAAACGAACTCAGGAATATGGTCAACCCCAAAAATGATCTCACTTTTGTCACCATACAAATCTTCGTACATGGTAATATTCACCGGAAATTCAAAGCCACTGCCAAATATCCAGCCGGGAAGGTTGTGATATAATGGAATACTCACACCCCGTTCCCTTACCAGGTTGGTAAGAAATCTCAAATAATCACCATAATACCGGCGCCAGAAGCTATGCCAATCATAGTCCCTGCTTCGATCGCCTTTTGATTGGTATGGAATTTTTCCATCAGGTGGAGACTCAACGTTTTCAAATGAATGATAAAAGGTTCCCCAATGCTTATTAAGTTCATCTATGGTGCTGTATTTTTCAGACAGATATTTTATATACCGTGATTTTACCTCTCCGCCATAATCAGCCTGGTGGGCTAACCATGAAAAAACACCTATTTCATTGCACACCTGCATCATAATAACCGGTCCGCCCATCGAAACCTCGTAGCTTTTTATCAGCGGCATGACCTGGTCATACCAGAGTTTTACCTTCTCAAGGTAAACCGGATGAAAAAGACTTACTCCATCGCTTTGAACAATCTCACCATGGCGGTTGCGCATTTTTACTTCATTACCAAACCGTCTTAAAAACCAATCAGGAAGTCCTGCACCCCTGAATTCAGCCAGAATGAAAGGCCCGGGTTTCAAGATGCAAAATAACCCATGATCCTGACAACGTTGCAGCCATGATTTTAAATCGCGCTCAGGGCAAGTGCTTCCAACGAAATCGAAATGTGATTCCTCAGGTTCGTGCCAGGCCCATGGAACGTAAGTACTTACTACTGTCAAACCAGCTTCGCTGGCGGCTTTCAGGTGCTTGTCCCATAATTCACGTTTAATCCTGAAGTAATGAATTTCACCTGAATTGAGAAATGCTTTATTATCACCAAAATAAAAACTGTCCTCTTTGATACTGAAATTCATGATTTTACTATTTCATGTCATGCAAGTGCGTGATTCGGATTATTTTTTTCTGCTTTTTCCCGCTTATTGTTGCGCTGTTTCAACAATTGTTTGATTTCATGGCTCCGTTTCTCGGTGAGTGTGTAGCGCAAAATAAAGAATACTGAAAATATGCTTAGAAGCACCGGTAATCCTATTTCAACGATCCGCATCATAAGCAGGGTAAAGGGGGATTGCTCTGTCAGCGACCTGATTTCAATCTCGATGACATCTACCATTTTTTCGAGTTCCTGAAGTGGTATTTTTAAATCTATTCCGGCAATACGTCCGTTTATGTCTTTAATTGATTGGAGTAAAGTATTGTAATGTGCGTGGCTGTTTTTCGTTTCTGATGCTTTCGTTTCGAGGTGTGACATCAGTTCCTGAGAGCGGAGAAGCGATCTTGTAACCAGTTCCTCAGTTAGTAATACATTTTCTGAGTTACCTTCCTGCCTTAAATGAATTTCATTGCGCAATTCCCTGATACTCCCCTGGAGGGCATCAACTTTGGTAACCTGTGTCTGGTCGAACATTGTCAAAACAATGAGCGTGCCGGCAACAAAACTTGCAAGGGCTGTACCCATTTTAATGAACCACCAGAAAATAGAGTAAAAACTACCTTCTGTGCGCTGACCGGTTTTAAGATCTTCTTCATCGCAAATATCGCCAACCATCGAAGATCCGAGGGTAAAGAAAAACAACATTCCCGACGAAAGCAGGATGGTAGGAATCACGATGAGATAGGGATAACCGGGATTATAACACACAATTTTCGATAATTGAGCCAATACCATCAGCAAAATGGCCAACACGAGTGTAGATCGTTTACCTAACCTGGGGCTGATCCAGTTTAATGGAAAAACGGCAAGAACTCCGGTAATCGCCCAAATTGTACCGTTGATACCCAGCAGGTAAGCGCCCTCCATTTTATCGCCACCGAAAACATAAAAAATTGGAATATATGACCCCAGCAGGTTCACAAAATTAAAACCCATTGCAAGGGTAAAAATAGTCAGTGTGAGCATGATAAAATTCCGGTTACCGGCTGCGTGCTTCATATCTTTCCAGAATGGGGATTTTTTTTGTTTTGAAATTCTGGCAAATCCGGGTTCACGTAATTTCATCGTCCACCAGAAAGAAAGCGGGATAATAATGGCTGCAATCATCAGTGAAACATAGCGCATGCCATCAGCTTCATTGCCACCTGTTCCACGAAAAACCTCTCTGTTGGCCAGCCAAAACAACCAGGGTGTGCTCATGGCAAAAAGATTTCCGACAAAACTTTTTGCACTGAAAAGCCTTGTTCGCTCATGGTAGTCGGTCGTCATTTCCATGCCAAGTGCTCCATGTGGGATCTCAAAAATGGTACATGCAGTATAAAAAAGAAGGAGTGAAAAAAGAATGTATACCAGTTGAAACGCCTGAAAACCAATTTCAGCAGGGAACCAGGTCCGAACGAGTTCTCCTTTTGGAATCCACCACATGATTACAAAAGTGAAAGCAACCAATATTCCACCAATAAGCAGGAACGGACGGCGACGCCCCCAACGCGTACGGGTGTTGTCAGAAAGATGACCAATAAGGGGATCGGACACTGCATCCCACAACCTGGGAATAATCAGGATTACACCAAGCCAGAAAGCACTGATACCCAGGCTAATGTTTCCCATTAAGCCGACGAGGATACCGGCAATATTGAATAGAGCGATAGGAATAATGCCACCAGCTCCATAAGCAGCTAATTGTGAAAAGCGGATTCGTTCCCCGGATTTTGTGTCGTTTAAGGTGGCTGTCTGATCATTCATACATCAGAAATTGCTTGTTTAATAATAAATTACCAGGTCAGCCGGAAACACATCTATCCTAATTTCATGGTTGTTATATTGTTGGATTTCCCTGCCGTTGACGACTACTTTGGAGGGTAGTTTCGATCTGTTAAAATTTTTAATCCTGATTCCGTTGTCAGGTAGCCTGATATCTCCTGAGATTGAGAAAAGATAGGAATTCGAGTCATTTTTTATCGAATAAGATAAATCTCCAAAATAGGTTGGCATGTTTTCAACCGACATTCCATCTGGTGCATCAATCCAATCCTGAAAAAGTGCAGCAGCCAGTACCAGCGTATGATCAAATTCATTTTCGTAAACAAACATAGACCGAATGGCGTTGATAAAATCACTACCCACCCATGTGTGCGGCATATCGCCTATGAACCGTGGCATTCTGTAATCATTCCAAACTACTTCCGCCCAGTGATACCAACCTTGAGGACGCTGATCGTCCAGAAAGAATTCAATTAATTCATGCGCTCTCTCAGGCTGATCGAGAATGATAAAAGATCCAATCAGGCGATTTTCGTAAGGTGTGTAATTCAACCATTCTTTTTTCCCATCTCTTCGTTTCTCAAAAAATTCGTAATATTTATCGAAAGTGTTGTAAACCTGTGGCTTGGGAAGTTTACCATATTCGTTGCAAGGTGTAAGTGCAATGGTGGTGGATGTTGCATCGAAATCGCCCAACTCAACGCAGCCAGGGATGTAGTCAATACCTTTGTACTTCATGGCAAAGTCAAGTGAGTTGTAAAGGTTTACCCTGAAAGTGTCCCGGATTTTCTTTATACGTTCGTATTCTTCAGTCCTGCCGAGTATTTTCTGGATGTCCACCGCATCCTTCAGTCCTTTCATGACGAAGAAGTTGTCCCAATAAGAGTGCATCGGTTTTTCAGAATATCCCTCGTGGCTGATGGATTCCGGTACCAGTCCGAAGTGCGCCCGCACGCTGTCGCTGCCATATCTGTAATGATCGGTTGAACGTTCGGCAATCAAAGATTCTATATAGTCAACAGCTTTAAGCACATATTCATTTTTCGACAGCAGGTAGGCTGTATCGTGGGTGAAATTGAAGTACTCCCTTAAAAGATAAATCAACTGGCCATGACTGTCGTGTTCAGGAACCGGGTCAGGACCACGAAAATCAACCACACAGGGAACCTTACCGTTTTCGTACTGATGAATGGCATACCAATCAATGAAATCTTTGACTTCCTGTACAATTCCTGATTTGAGCAAAGCGGAAGATGTCAGAGAGCCGTCACGTATCCAGCTTCTCTCGTAGGATCGCGAACCTGGTTGGATACCGGCTTTATCGCGGTTGATGAGGATGTAGATCAGGTTTGCTTTATAAGAATTGATGATCCGGTCGGCTGATGCAGGTAAATTGAATCTGATGTGATTCACCTTTGATTTCCAGAATTCTGCTGCTTCCTGAAAGGCTTCACTTGCAAAGTCATCGGTAATTTTTGCCGGCAAAGAATTGCGTTCATAGTAAGGTATGACCAGATAGAAACTTTCATTTTCGCCAGGTTGGAGTTTCAATTCATATTTCAGAACCCCGTTTGCCAGTCCTGAAGCATCGCTCACCGATTGCTCAACCGGCATTGTGCCTTTTCGCAGCATATCCGCCACGTTTCCTTCATCGAATCCAGCTGCGCCAAAATTTGTAAACTGTTTTGAGGGAATCAGCGCCTTATCATCCACTAAAATTTCATTACCGGCCACACGAATGCTGTTAATCTTGCCCGTGCCGCCAGGAAGGTTCAAAAACTGATAATACGGATTTACCTGGAAGGGACGAATCAGTAAAAAGGCTTCAAATTCGATGACTTCGTTGGTGGTGTTGGTAAAAGAATAGCGGATCTCGAGCACCGAACTCTGATTCGCTTTTCCTCCCGATGCCACTGAAGTTGAAAATTCAATTCCTTTGCAATTCCAGTTTACAGTGGGTTGGAATAAAAATTCTTCTATGCCTTCAGCAAAGCCTAAGGATTGATCAGGATTCACATTGTTCCAGTTAAAAAGTTCTCCTCCGATCCGGAGCATGGGTTCAATTGAAAATGATGCCTTTTCAACCTCAACCATCCCATCTTCGTTAATGAGGGCTTCTTTCAGATCATTGTTCACACCACATACAGTCCAGTAAGAAGCCTGCTCAGAAAAATAGCGGGGAAAATTTCCGGGAATGGAATTCTTTGATGCGTAAATCATGAAATCGTTTACTGTCAATGATTGTCTGACCTCGAGAAATTTTATTTCCCTGATCCCGAATCCTAGGCTAGAAACTCCTTCCAGAAATATCAGCTTCAGGTAGCGTGCTTCGGCCTCCGGTAGACTGATGAAACTGACATCTCCCTGGTTTTTTTTTACGGTATAGATCTTCTCCCAATTTATCTTGTCAAGACTTGCCCAAACTTCTAAATCATTAGCACGACATCCTTCCAGCCAATCAATCTGTAGTCCACCAAACTCACGCCTAACCTTAAAGTCAATTAATATACTTTGATCCTTAACATTTTGACTCATCCAGAAAGTATGATCTATACCATCGGATATCATTGCCGGAAGATTATTCCCGGAAGAAGAAGATGCAGTAATCAGTGGCATCGGATATACATCAGTTTCAGGAGATAAGGGTTCAAAACTCAACTCATCAATCCAAATTGACCCTTTGCCTCCAACAAATGAAGCGACAGTAAACTCTATCCGGTCAATGCGTTTCAGGTTCCTTTCCTGTGTTGGACCCCATGCGAAGTGAATATGCCTTTTTTTGATACGAATCTTATTCCACACGTCCGGGAAATCGTAATTGCGGTTGTTTACCCACCATACGTTGTGTCCGGTGCTGTCAATAAATTTGATCTCAAAGTTGTTCGGTGGCGAATCGGCTTTAAGGTAAAACGTAAACTCATAATTATCGGGCAAATCAATCGGGAATAGCTTCTGTACGCCACCGTAGCCTGTTCCTTTTGTAAAATCATAGTCGAAGCGTATGGCTTTGCCTGAATGGCCTTCATCAAGATTAAGGTCGGTGCTCACCCCGTCGGACAGGATAAATTCCCAGCCCTGTCTGGATTCAAAATCATCGAGTGTAATGACCTGTGAATAAATTAACGGGAAAGTCAGAAAGAAAACAATATTGGTGAGTAATCGAATAAAATATATCTTCATGTATACCAGTGTTTTGATTATAAATAACAGTTGAACAATCGGAAATATAATTGTTTACTCTAAATACTCGTAGCCGAGAGTTCGCAGGCCATTTTGAATGATAGGGTCCTTCATCGTATAATTCCATACAAGTCCGGTTCTGAAATTTTCAATCATGATGATCATGGGTCCCTGGGCGATACCGATGAAGTCATCGTTTACCCAACCGGC
>CAYQRU010000045.1:0-25794 GCA_964419945.1 uncultured Bacteroidales bacterium
GTACATACCGGAGATTCGATACACCCCTTATTTTGTTCCGGTTGTTCGGCAGTACAGAAGATCCGGGGGGGATAGAAGGGGTCAAAAAGGCGGCACGGAGCGCCGCCTTTTTGACCCCTTTCCTCCAAATGCCGCTGTCACCCCGGCTAAAGATGTGAAACGAAGCTAAAAACCAAAGGGAGAAATCTCCTGATAGAAATGAAACAGGACCCTGAAAAGAATCATCACTCCATCGGACTAATAAATCTCTAAGTCTCTTTTAATAATTTCTTTACAATTCTAATCTGATTATTTCAATTTAAGAAAACAAAAACAATGAAAACAACAATTACAAAAATGTTGATGTATTTAGCATTACTAATCTGGTTTTTACTAATGATAGTCCAAACCGCAATCTCTCAAACTGTTGACCCGATCACAGTTGATCCAGAAGAATTTTTATCACGTTATGGGTATAGCACACCTGAAAAACCTGAGTTTCATCCAATCCGGTCTGCGCTTACTGAAAACGAGATGCATGTAGTTGATACTCTCACAAATGGAGAGCGCCAAATAATCGAAGATGCTTTCGATCCTCCTGCGGTAGGCGTTGTTCGCAAACTTAAGAATTCGATCAATTTTAATTTTAACGAAATTAATATTCCTGACCAGGGAGAAATCACTACATCCGGGGGTAGGTTGGCAAGGGTCAATGAGGACACGGTTGTATTTACAACGCTGATTAAATCAGAAAAAGCAGATGAAATAAGAGTGTTTTTTTCTGAAGGCTATTTCCCACATGGAGTAAAAGTAAACCTGTTCAGCAAGGATGATTATGCGTTCAACCAAACACAGTTGAGAGGGAGGCTGGAGGAATATGGGTTCTATACAACAACAACTTTCTCTGACTATGTAATTCTTCAGGTAGTCATCCCGATTGAATCAGTTAAAGAGAATCTTTATTTTTCGATTACAAAAATCCTTCATGTTGATAACAAGTACCTGATTGACGATGGACTGCGTGATTGCTATGAGGATGCTAATTGCTCTTATGCGAATAGTTATGCTAATATTGATGGGCTCAGAAGAGCCACTGTAAAACTATATATTATTGTGGATGATGTAACAGCTAGAAACTGCTCTGGTGGGCAATTAAATGATTTGCGTGATAAGGACTGGCAACCTTTTATCTTAACAGCCCATCATTGTTTATATAATCAAGCTCAAGCGTCTTCTCTTGATACAAGGTTCTATTTCTGGTCAGCATCATGTAACAGTGGTACGACAAATCCCAACATTCATATTGTTAATGGAGCCAATCTTATTTCAACGAATAGTCAAACAGACTTTACGCTCTTGCTATTAAAAAAAGAAGGCGGAAATTCTTTCTTGGGGTGGGATGTAGGAGGAGTTGCTGATGATGAAATCCTGCATTCAACTCATCATCCTCATGGTACTTTTATGAAATATTCACGCCACCAAAATAAATTATCGCCACCGATGTACTGCCAAAATACTTCACCCTCAACTCATCTTTTTACAAGAACAATAGGTGGGCAATCGGACCATGGTAGTTCAGGTTGTGTTATTGTTGACCAGGAAGGCAGAGTCAGAGGTCAATGGGACGGTTCGTGTCCAGATGTTGATTTATGTAGTTATGAATCATATATTAATGCTTTTGGAAAGTTTAGTGCTTCCTATAACAACAACAATCTGCAATATTGGCTTTACAATGGTGGTGCAAGTGTTAGTATGGCAACCATCCCGGCTTCATCTCTCGATTTTGAAACAATAAATGTTGGCTCTTCTCATGATCTTGTATTGAAAATAAAGAATTCTGGTACTGTACCAAATTACCTTAATCTTGAAGTAGGTAATTACTTTCTCACTGGCACCGATGCAAGCCAGTTTTCAATTACTAACTCAACCGCCAGTTATTTAACCCCGGGAATAGAAGGCTATATCTCTATCCGATTCACTCCCACCTCAGCAGGCACAAAAACAGCTTACTTTCATATACCTCACAATGCGGATAATATTCCAAGTCCACTTATTATAACGCTCACCGGTAAAGGCAATCCCTGCTCTGAAATTATACCCATTGCTGGAATTGGGCCTGCTTTCTCAAAAACTTATGAGGGTGGAGGCAACGGAGCCTGGTACACTAATGTTGCGAATCCATGCGGGTTCTCATCGCCTGGCCGTGAACAAATTTATAGCTTTGTGGCACCATATACAGGCACTTATAGTATTAATGTTACATCCGCCGATGGTTGGGTTGACTATTTGTGGACTACAACGTACTGTGACACCTGGGAATGGACCTGCATTGACGATATCATTAGCATGGGAACTTATGGCAATCTGCAGTGGACCGCGAACTGGACATATTATATTTTGCTGGATGATGAAAATACAATTGCAGAACCACATACATTTTATATACATTTTGATCCAAACAGTAATCCGTGTCTGAATGTTACAACAATTGGAGGTATTGGTTCAGATAATACAATGAATTACATTGGAGGAGGAACTGGCGTGTGGAACACAGAAACGAACTCCCCTTGTGGTTACACTTGCCCGGGAGTAGAACAGGTATATAGTTTTATGCCACTTTACGATGGTTATTACAACCTCGAAGTAGTTTCCGGTGGGATTTGGGTTGATTACATGTGGAGCTATTCCTGCAACCAGGAAGGATGGAATTGTATTAATGACATTATTTCCCCCGGAACATATGATATTGGTTTTCTTAGCTCAGGATCTACTTATTACTTTTTACTCGACAGCGAAACAACTTCAACAGGCTCACATCAGTTTTATATAAACTCTACTGATCCATGCGTCAATATTGTTCCTGTCGGATGCGATCCCGGAAACTTCAATGAATTTGGTGGTGGTGGAACCGGAGTATGGAATAACACCACACCCTCTGCTTGTGGGTTTATATGCCCTGGTGCAGAACGAGTTTATAGCTTTGTTGCTCCACTTACAGGGCTATATCGCATCAATGTTACCGAGGCAAGCGGTTATGTAAATTATATGTGGCAATCGTCTTCCTGCTCATCATCAGGATGGAATTGCATTGGCAGTATAAACAACCCTGACCAATATGGCTTAATGGACTGGCAGGCTGGCTCCACATATTATATATTACTCGATGACGAGGATAATATTACCGGAACTCATCAATTTAACATCATTTGTCCAGAAATTTGCATTGATTGCCCGTCTTTTGACCATGTAATTGAACCTGCTGTTTCCTGGCAAACACATTCATCATCACACGTAATGAATGGCTGTAAAATTTATAAGATCAATGCTATAGCAGGGTATACGTATATTTTCAAAACAGGGTGTGGCAACGGAGCAATGGCGAATTATGACACGCAATTAACCTTATTCAGTCATACCTGCGCCCAGATTGCTTATAGCGATGATGCATGTGGCACATTTCAATCGCAAATTATTTGGACTGCATCCGCTGACAGAACTGTTTACCTCAAAGTCAATGGTTTTGCTAATTATTATGGGAATTATACGCTTGCATATAGCAGATGTAATTCAGCACCTGTTCAACCCGGGAACATTAGTGGGTCCGTTGACGCATGTGCCGGAACTGAAAGTATATATAGCATCCAACCAGTATCCGGAGCAACATACTATTCATGGACTTTGCCTTCAGGCTGGGTGGGTAATTCGGTAAGCAACAGTATTAATGTAATTGTCGGCACTTCAGGAGGTAACATTTCAGTAATTGCCGAAAATGATTGTGGTTCAAGTCTTGCAAGGAGTATTGTTGTTTCGGTAAATACTGTGCCTCCCCAGCCTGGAAATATCTTTGGTCCAACACCGGTTCAGGGTGGTTCTACTTATAACTATTATATCGAGCCGGTTGCCGGCGCAACGTCGTACTTATGGAATTATACAGGCGAAGGTACATTATCCGGAACAGGAACATCAATTAACCTGACTCCCATAAACAGTGGTGAGTTAAGTGTAATTGCCGGCAACGCTGGTTGTATGAGTGCTCCAAGTACTTTGGATATTGTGGTTACAACAGTTCCAATGAATAGAGTTCTTCCGAGCACCACAATTGATCCACCACAAAATATTTGTTACGATGCCATTCAAACCATTACAGTGGGTGGTGAAAATAAATATTTTACCATCAATAATGGAGGGAGTGTTGAACTGGTAGCCGGATTCAGTATTTTACTTCTTCAGGGTACTGCGGTTAACAGTGGCGGCAATCTGCTTGGACGCATCACAACCATCAACAATTACTGCACAAAAGCACAGGGCATAGTTTCGGTTCAGGAAAATGAAAATGAGATCAACAGTATTTTCGCAAATGGAAACGATGACAGATCATTGTTCAGGATTTACCCAAATCCTACAACAGGAAGTTTTGTGATAGAATTCATGTATGCACCGGCTGAGAACTGCTATGAACTTGAAATTTACACATCTATGGGCGAAAAAATCTGGAAAAGTGAGCTTTCCGGCAAAACCATTTACGAATTTAATTTATTAAATATTTCCAGGGGTATTTATATAGTCAGGGTTATGAATGGCAAGAAATCAGAAATAGTAAAACTGATTAAACAATAATGCCGGATGTTAAAGCTACAGGATTCCCAATCCGGGAATCCTGTAGCTTTAACATTATTTATCAATTACTTACAAAATATTTTTAAGTTTACAGTGAAATTTTGAATAAATCCATAACATCAATAGTTCGCAATCGTGTTTAATACTCAGATAGTCATGCATCTTTGTGATCCCGGCATCCAGGAAGGAAAAACACATGCAGGGAGCCGTTATGTGCTTTTGCCCAATAACATAATGTTGCTTAATTATGCAGGCCAAAACTAATTTCACATATTTTTCTTATTCAGTCAATGATTCGTAAATCATGCTCCGCACCATCATCATAGACGACGAAGCCCACATCAGGAACACCATCGCGAGGTTGCTGAGGCTTTGCTGCCCTGAAGTTGAAATTGTTGGTGAAGCCAGAGGAATAAAGGATGGTGTAAGAGAAATCAGAGCGCACAAGCCCGACCTGGTGTTTCTCGACATCAACCTGAACGATGGCAATGGCTACGAGCTTTTGCATATGGTTCAACCCGTGAAGTTCAGGGTAGTCTTTATTTCAGCTTTTGATAAGAACACCATCCAGGCTTTCAAACTGAGCAATCTTGACTATCTGATGAAACCCTTTGATGTGGCTGAACTTACCAGGATTGTAAAAGAAGCAAAAACATTGGAAACCAACCATTTCGACCTGATGCTCGAAGCCCTTGAAGCCAACCTGAATTCATAATGATCCTGTTCTACAACCCTGAAACCGGATATTTTACTAACTCTATCCTTATGAAAAGTGCTCTGATATAATTTTGGATACTGACCATACCAAAAGATTCATTTGCTTACTGTCAGAAAAAGAGGCTGTTCCATATTCGGGAACAGCCATGTTTTCATTCAAGATACATTTCAATCAAACCTTCCGGAGCATGAATGTGTATGGTTTTGAGTTGCTTATCAACCTTCAGAATGATCTCGTCGGCAACTGGGATCAGGACTTCTTTGTCTTTGTGCATTACCTGCAGCAACGCCTGCATGGGGTAAGCCAATACTTTTTCAACCTTACCCAACGAGCCAAATTTCTGGTCTATTATCATAAATCCTTCAATTTCATGATAATAGAATTGTCTTTCAGTCAGTGGGGGCAAAGCAGACAACGGCAGGTACAAGCCGGCGCCCGTCAGTACATCAGTCTGTTCGACATCGTCAATATCCTGTAATCGTATCAGCGCTTGTTTTCCGGTGCGAAGGTTGATTTCTTTTACCATGAATGGAACCAGGTTTCCACCGACAAATACGAATACTGCATCGAGATTCTGATATTTTTCAGGATCATCCACATCAAGGTATACCATCAATTCGCCACGGACGCCAACCGCTTTGAGTATCTTACCCAAATAATAGTACCCCTGAATGTCCATGCAATTCGACTGATGTATTGTTAGTAATGAGCAAAGATAGTCAGGTTTTACCGAATGCACTTCCCTTACAGTGTCACAAAATCATCATTTACATATATATGAGCCTGTGACTTCATGCAGCTTATATAGGGTGTGATCGCGTATATTTTATTCGTTTTAAGTGTCTTACGAGTTTCTATTGATCCGTTCTGTTCCTGCTGTACATAATCTTGCTCACAAAAAAAGCTGCCGGAGGTGGCAGCTTTCCATCATCTGGTAAATGATTTCCGGCTTATTCTGCAGCAGGTTCTTGTGTTTCGGCAGCAACTTCAGCTTCTTCATTTTGTTCTGCTTCATGCTGCTTGTGCAGTTTTGCTGCTTTCTTTTCTGCTTCCTTTGCAAGTTTTTTTGCAATTTCAGCCGCACGGGCTTCATTCAGTTTGCTTTCCTGTTCTTTTACTTTTTTCAGCTCTTCCTTTTGCTGCAGTTCACGCTCACTGATTTTCCTTCTGATCTTGATTTCTTTTTCTTCGAGCCATGCCGAAAACTTTTCTTCTACCTGTTCGAGGGTCAAGGCTCCTTTTTTCACCCCATTGAGCAAGTGAAACTTGTAAAGGATTCCTTTATAGGAAAGGATGGCGCGAACCGTGTCGGTGGGTTGGGCTCCGGTTTGCAGCCAGTACAATGCGCGGTCGAAATCCAGTTCAATGTCGGCAGGTTTGGTCAGAGGATTGTAAACGCCAATCTTCTCAATAAATCTTCCGTCGCGTGGTGCCCGACCATCCGCAATTACAATATGATAGAAAGGGCGTCCCTTTCTGCCATGTCGCTGTAATCTGATCTTTGTTGGCATAATTTAAAATTGTTAAAATTTAATTTTTTGAAAATGAGCGTGCAAAGAAACGACTTTTTTCTGAATCTGCAATCCAGGTTTCAGCCTGAAAATACTCAAACCCCACAATGCACTACAAATTTCGGTCTTTAACAGAAAATCATATTACCCTCAGCCTCCTGTCTGCAATACCTCCTCCCCTTCTCCCATTATCACATCCTCTCATCAACATACCACTCCCCTATTATTTTCGTTAATAAACATCTGTTTGTTAATTTCGCAACATGAAAAGAAAAGTACCCATCTTGATTATTTTATCTCTCGCGCTGAGTTCTCTGATTGTTTTCAATGTTCGTTGTCAGCAACCCGGCATTTTTACTTTCAGCGGAAAAATTGAAGGTAGTAAGGATACGCCACTTGTTTTCAACAGGTTGCGGGGGCATAAGGAAACCAAAATAGCAGAACTGAAAACTGAAAAAGATGGCACCTTCATCATCTCCCTGAATGAAATTCCACCATCAGGACAGTATCGCCTCAGAATAGATCCGGGCAAGCAAAACGGTATCCTTGATTTCCTGGTCACAGGCGAGAATATGCGGTTTTCAACCCATTTGGATTTTCTTACCGATAGCATACATTTCGAAAATTCCGGGATCAATGAGGCCTGGTATCAGTATTTTCATGTCAAAGATGATTTTGAGGGCAGGCTGGCCATTCTCGATCACCTGTTGGGTATTTATCCGGACGACAAGCGTTTTTATCCTGAAATTATAAAAGAGTTCAATCTGTTGCAGGACGAACGTGATGTTGAATTCAAAAAGATCATAATAGAATTCCCTGGTACACTCCTCGAGAAATATATCCGTTCCGATCAGCCTCCACGCATCAATCCTTTCCTGTCAGCCGAAGAGCGCAAAGATTCATTTCGCAGGAATTTCTTTAAAAATCTTGATTTTACTGATACCATGCTGCTTCGAACAGATATTTTCCCGGGAAAGGTACTTTCTTATATCATGCTCTACAGGAATTCTCAAATGAACCGCGAGCAACAGGCACTCGAATTCATTCGTGCCACAGATAATCTCCTTCCGCTAGCTATGGTCCAACCCGTCGTTTACAACTATCTGCTTGAATACACCATAAGTGGATTTGAACAGATCGGGCTCGAACAGGTACTTCAACATATTGCAGATAACTATCCTGTGGATGAAACCTGTGTCTCCAACCAGGACTCCGGTGAATTGCAACGAAGAATGGAAGGGTATCGTAAGCTGGCTCCGGGCAATCAGGCACCCGAAATCGTTGCCCGTGATATTCATGATGTTTCATTTCAGCTCAGTGCCTCAGAAGCAGGGCATACTCTCATCGTCTTTTGGGCCAGTTGGTGCCCTCATTGTAATATCATGCTCCCGGAGATCAGGAAACTTGCTGTCCAGCAGAACTCCACCAACCATGCAAATCCCAGGCTCAGGGTAGTTTCTGTCTCGATCGATCATGAAGAAAAAGAGTACAGGGACTATTTGCAGGAAAACAGCCTGGATGATCCAACAATGAAAGACTTCTGGGTCAATATATGCGATTATAAAGCTTGGGATGGCAAAATTGCCAACGACTATTACCTGTATGCCACCCCAACCATGATCCTGACAGGGGAAAACCGTCTTATCAAAGGCAAACCATCCAACATGCAGGAACTTGTGAAACAATTGGGATTGTAAGAAAAACCTGGATTAAGGCCGGGATTGCCAGGTCAGTACTTCCAATGTCCCTGATAATTATTCTATTCCCAGCAACTCCACCTCAAATATCAACACAGAGTGAGGCGGAATCATTCCTGCTTCACGGCTGCCGTAACCCAGTTGCGAGGGAATGAAAAATTTATATTTGCTGCCTTCCGGCATAAGCTGTATGCCTTCTGTCCATCCCGGGATCAGCCGTGAAAGTTCAAAAGTAGCAGGCGTTCCACGATCGTATGATGAATCGAATACCGTACCATCGAGCAAAGTGCCTTTGTAATGCACAGTTACTTTATTGGTTGCAAGAGGTTTATCGCCCGTTCCCTGACTTAATATCTGGTACTGCAACCCACTTTCAGTAGTTATTACCCCCTCAACAAGTTTATTTTCTTCGAGAAATTTATTTCCTGCTTCAATGGTTTCAGCATATTTAGCTGCATTCTGCTCTTCTCTTTTTGCCTGCATTTCAGCTCCGTATTTCACCATGATGGCTTCGGCCAGTTCCCTCGTAAAAACGGTATCAATACCATGCCACGAGTCGGTAAAACCCTTGCTGAATGACTCTGCATTCAATTCCATATCATTTTTCTTCAAAGTGAATGCAACATCAGTCCCAATGATGTAACTGATGGTGTCCAGCATGTTTTTCAACTGAAATGCCGGCTGTACCGGATCGTCATTTTGTTTTGTTTTGCCGTGTTTCTGGGCAGAGGTCTGCAGATTGCTGAATAAAAAAACTATCAGACTGAGGATGATGATCTTTCTCATAATTTTAATTTTTGATGTATTTTAAACGAAGGTGCAAAGGTGCAAATAAAAACCTTGTGTTCGAATGTCAGTCTCATGTTCCAGAAATTTCTATTAAAAGCAAAGAAATGCTCATGGTATATCAATTCGTCATCTGCTGTTTGCATTTTGTTAATTTTGCTCCACATTTTCTTATTTCATTATCCGGGCAGAAAATATATTCTATTAACCTGATTTTATGAGTATAGCAACCAAGGAAAACGATCCTGTGACAGTGATCGTAAAACATCGCGTAATAACCGGCAAAGAAACAGAGTATGAAAGGTGGGCACAGGGAATCACGGAAGCAGCCCGGCAATTTGATGGTTATCTTGGGGTGCATTTTATCAGACCCTCTGCTTCAGAAAAT
The DNA here is from genome assembly GCA_964419945.1 of uncultured Bacteroidales bacterium. Classification (GTDB taxonomy): domain Bacteria; phylum Bacteroidota; class Bacteroidia; order Bacteroidales; family JAAYJT01; genus JAAYJT01. The sequence goes on from CAYQRU010000045.1 coordinate 9,697, forward strand.
CAGGAGTATGTGCTGATTTTCAAGTTTAACTCTTACGAACATATGCAGCAATGGGAAAACTCACCCCAACGCGCTACATGGAAAGCGAAACGGGCTCATCTTACCATAGACGAACCTGTTATTCACCGTTATAAGGGATGGGATTACTGGTTCACTCTCCCTCCGGCTGCAACCATGGCTCCTGCCCGTTATAAGATGGCTGTTATTACCATTTTTAGCCTTTACCCGCTTGCACTGTTCATTCCGATGCTGCTTGCACCGGCCATCGGATCTTTTCCGCAGGGAATTGTAGTCTTTATTACAGCCTGTGTAATCGTTCCCTTGATGATGTACATTGTTATGCCATTCATGGTGAAGATCTTTGCATGGTGGCTTTATCCTTCACGAAAATAATCCTATGCAAAACGACTGGCAGGAACGCACGCGATTGATGCTTGGAGACTCCGGATTGAGAATGCTTCACAATTCCCATGTTCTCGTTGCCGGTCTCGGCGGCGTGGGTGCCATGACTGCTGAAATGCTCTGCCGGGCCGGAATAGGAGCAATAACAATTGCTGATGCTGATACAATGCAAGCCAGCAACCGCAACCGGCAAATACACGCCTTTACCAGCAATGAAGGAACCTTCAAGACAAGAGTAATGGCTGATCGCCTGCTGGATATCAATCCAGGATTGCGGCTGCAAGTTTTCAACCAGTACCTCAAAGACCGCTTTATAATTGATCTGCTCGCACAACCCTTTGACTACGTGGTTGATGCCATTGATACACTTTCACCTAAAGTCTACTTTATCTATTACGCTCTGATAAACAATCACAGGCTGGTAAGCAGCATGGGTGCAGGTGGAAAACTTGACCCCATCCAGGTGAAAATCGGGGATATTTCAGAAAGCTACCAGTGCAAACTTGCATTTGACCTGCGTAAGCGACTGAAGCGTAAAGGAATAACCAGCGGATTTAAAGTAGTGTTTTCGTCGGAACCCGTCCCTCAGCACACCATCGTAAGAAATGAGATCGAACGTAATAAAAAATCGAATGTCGGGACCATTTCATATATGCCTGCTATTTTTGGTTGCTACTGTGCTTCAGCTGTAATCAGGGATTTGGTGAGCGTTTCACAGCCATGTTCTGATTGATAAGTACGAATAAACAAACATCAGCAAAGGGAAATTCAACAAAATGTGAAAAAAATCGTGAAAAAAAAGGTGAAATGTTGTTTTTTTAAATTACAGTTGTATATTTGCGCTCTCAAATTCATCTCAGGTCACACCAAAATCATAGGAGGAACACTATAGACACATATCTACGCTTCTTTATCTAACATAAAAAAGGAGGGTCTTATGAATACCCAGCATGTTAGCGATCAGGAGCTAATAAGCAGATATTTGTCTGGTGACCATACCAGTCTCGAACATCTTATTAACCGTCATCAAAGCCGCGTCTTTGCTTATATTCTTATGGTTGTTAAGGATAAACACCTGGCTGATGATATTTTCCAGGACGCCTTTATCAAGGTAGTGAATACACTCAGATCGGGCACTTACAAAGAAGAAGGAAAGTTCATACAGTGGGTAATGCGTATTGCCCATAATCTGATCATTGACCACTTCAGGAAAGCCAAACGTATTCCCATAATTGAAAATAAGAACGATGAATTCGATATTTTCAGCAGCCTCAGGCTTACTGATGATTCGATCGAGGACCGGATGATTATTGAGCAAATACATGAAGATGTGCGAAAGCTTATTGAATACCTGCCGCCCGAGCAAAAGGAAGTACTTATCATGCGGCATTATTCAGGTATGAGTTTCAAGGATATTGCCGAGCAAACAGAAGTTAGCATCAACACAGCCCTGGGGCGTATGCGGTACGCCCTGATCAACCTCAGAAAACTGATTGATAAAAAGGATATAGTCCTGACTCTTTAGAAGCGCATTTTTTTTCATTGCTGTGTAATAATTGGCAGTTTGTTTCCGTTTGCTGGTTATTGTAAAACTAATCAGTTTTGTATGAAACAAACTTTTACGCTTCACCCTTCTTTTTCTGAATTTTTCTCAACAACTGTTAAACCTGCAGACACAAGTCGCCAATGCGGGAAAACCAATAATGTTTCCCTATGGGTATTGAAAAACCTGATGGCGTACTCAGCGGCGTTGTTTGTTGCGAAAACAAAAAATTTTGGTAACTATCCCCTGATCCTGAATTAGTTTAAAAAGTTGCCGTAAAAACTGCTTGTCCAATAAAAATCGGTCAGGCAGTTTTTTATTCCTTATAAAAACAGGATTAGAATCTATCAGATGAAAAGATTGACCAGAAGCGAGCGTTTTCGTCTGATTCTTGAATATTTTCAAAAGAATCAGCCTATCGCTGAAACCGAACTGCATTACAATAATCCTTATGAACTTATTGTCGCTGTAATACTTTCTGCACAATGTACAGATAAAAGGGTGAATATGATCACTCCTGAGTTTTTCAGGCATTTTCCTGATCCTGAAACTTTAGGTAAAGCGACTCATGAGCAGGTTTACGATGTGATAAAAAGCTGTTCCTACCCTAACAACAAAGCAAAAAACCTGATTGGTATGGCTTGTATGTTATCAGATCATTTTCAGGGTATTGTTCCATCCGAAGTGACTGAATTACAAAAACTTCCGGGTGTTGGCAGAAAAACAGCCAATGTGATTGCCTCTGTGGTTTTCAATCAACCCGCGCTGGCTGTTGATACGCATGTTTTCAGGGTAGCTGCGCGTTTAGGTTTGACAATAAAAGCAAAAAATCCGTTACAGGCAGAAATGCAGTTGGTGAAATACATTCCAGGACACCTGATACCCATTGCCCACCACTGGTTGATACTGCATGGTCGCTATGTATGCCTTGCACGCAAACCCAGATGTGAGCAATGCCCACTGGTTTCTTACTGCAAGTTCTTTGAGAAGAGTATGGAGGCAGGTAATTAGAGGACGAACAAAAACACAATTTGCGTGTTTAATCTTTAGATGTTAACATCAAACAATAATATCATGCTGACACTTAAACCCGGCGATAAGGCCCCTTTATTTGAGTCCACCGACCAAAATGGAAACCTCATCAAAACAGAAGATTTTAAAGGATCGAAACTGGTTCTGTATTTCTATCCAAAAGACGATACACCCGGCTGCACGGCTGAAGCCTGCAACCTGCGCGACAATTACGAAGCCTTGCTATCCAAAGGATTTAAAGTGGTTGGTGTAAGCACCGACGACACAAAATCACATAAGAAGTTTACAGATAAATATAGTCTTCCATTCCCTTTATTGCCCGATACCGGTAAAAAAATCGTAACTGACTATGGCGTTTGGGGTCCAAAGAAATTTATGGGAAAATCATATGAAGGTACCAACCGGACAACCTTCCTGATTGACGAAGAGGGTGTAATTGAGAAAATTTTTACTAAGGTGGATACCAAAAACCACACTGAACAAATCCTTGCATCCTGATTTTACGTCAGAAGGATTTATTGATTCGAGCACCTCAAAATATTATCAAACATACGACTCGTGTTTCTGAACAATACCAGCTGCTCTCATTTTCCTTGCCGGGAAATCAGCAAATCAGATTTTACCCAGCAAGGATAAATTGTTGCTGACATGATCAGTTTATCGCAAATACGGTTATGATGGTCATTTGTTTCGGCTTCCATATTATCAATCTGGGTTGCAATAATTGGTTACATTTTTATGACCTGCAATATTGATAGCTGATCGTTATTAATATATTTAGTAAGATCTTTAATAAGAATGATAATCAGATCTGACTATCAGGTTGGATAAATTCGATTTGTCAGAATCTAAATGTCAGCCCGAATGAATATGTGGTACCAGGTGAGAAACGTTCTATCACCTGGTCGTAGCGACGATTAAATGCGCCATCCTGATTTCCATCCTGTAATAAAATGGATTTCTGATTCAATAAATCCCGGATACCGAATTTGAGTTCAAGATTATCGCCAATACCTTTGATTATCGTAAGATCCAAAAGGTTGCGCGGCATTTCATAGATCTCCGGATAATCATCATATCCTATCATGAATATCCTTTTCCCGATAATATTATAAAGTAGACTTGCCTGTATGTTTCTATCTGTGTCGGTGTAATAAATGCCTGTATTGACAATGAATGGCGATTGTCCCTGCATCGGTCTTTCTGTGTATGACTGACCTAGACCAGCCTGTCTGCCCAACTCCACCTCACTATTTATCAGTGCCGTATTTAAAACAATGAAAAATTTATTGAGCAGATTATTGGATGTTAGTCCATGAATTGACTTCCTGATTTCTATTTCTATCCCCATGCTTTCAGCCCTGTCAGCATTGCTGTATGTAAATATTTTGGTACCGGCCGTACCGGCGCCGGGAACAAATGATGATTCAATCGGATCAGTAAATCGCTTGTAGAAAACACCGGCCATAATAATTTCACGTGGAGAAGGATAGAACTCCCATCGCAGATCAAAATTATGAATGATGGCAGTTTTCAGATCCGGATTCCCTTTCTTGACAAGATTGTAACTGAAATCGTAAAATCCAAAAGGCGCCAGTTCACGAAATTCAGGGCGATTGAGAGTTTTTCCGTATGCAAACCGAACCAGCATTTTTTGTGTAAAATTATAGCCAATATATGCTGAAGGAAGAATGCTTACTATTTCGCGATCTACATTTACGGGATCGTTAGTCAGAGTAAAGCTGTTGAAATTTTGCTGGTGGCCCTCAAGGCGAATTCCTCCTGCTATCCTGATATTGCGGGTTACAGGAACGGACAATTGAACATATCCTGCCCAAAGCTTATTATGTGCTGAATAGGAATCGGATGGATTGGTTTGTTCATCAATACGAAGTCCTGTCGTACCATTGATATTCAGAGGATGAAATAATGAATCAACGCTGACTCCACGCAGATTCTCATCAAATAATGTTGAATTTGAACGAACATAACCCAGGTTCCGGGAATCGAATCTTCTGGACTTATCTTCGCAAAAAATCCCGGCCGAAATTTCAGGCTGGAAATTTGTATTTTGTCTGAACTGAAACTGGTGTTTGGCATTTAAAGCACCTGTATAATTCGTTTCTTTCATTTCGGAATAGAACCTGCCCATAAAATAGGTTTGAGCCGCTCCAAAAGGAATATAAAGGGTGAGGCTTTGATCTGAAGTATCAAGATCAGAACGATAGCGGCGATAGTCCGGCTCATCTCTGAAAGAATTACCGTAACCTCCAACCCACTCGATGGTTGTCTGCCCGTCAAAAAAGTTGTGCTTTCCGGCTAACTGACCTGCATAAATACCTCTGTATACCTGATGAAAGGAGTGATTATCAGCATTATAGCCAAATTCAATGTGCCTTCCGGTGCGGTACACGTATTGGGTAGTACTCAACTGGTTAAACAAATTTCTAAATTCAATACTGTGATCCGGTCCAAAAGAAACTCCCCAGTTATGAAGTAAGCCTGTCCTGATTTTCTGGTTGTTTTGACGGTCGTTGAAATCATAAATCATTGAACTCACTTCCCGGGTACGGTCATATACATTGAAATCCATTCGGCCAACATCATCTATGGAAATTTTATTATAATACGTAACTGAAGTGATGTTACCAAATATGATGTCCCCTGATTTGAATCGCAAAGCATTGGTTATCATTGCGCTATGATTTACTCCTGCATTATTTTTCGTAGGTTTCCAGTTATTTTGCAATGTACGGCCAATGCGTGTGATCTCTTCCGGGTCGTTTATACTACGCAGGTTTGCAGGAAAATCGCCGGGCAGATCATACTTTTTATCATTAAATCCAAGCCAATGGAGATTACTGGTTTCAGGGCGGTAAAAATCGCTGAAAGAAGTGTTTGGATCATAGGATGCAGAGTAACTGGCATGCAAATAATTTGATTCAGGAATATTTCTTGTGAGCACTCTGACAATGCCACCTGCAAATTCACCCGGCAATTCAGCGGAGGGGCTTTTATAGATGAGTATCTGGTCAATCAGCGAACTAGGTATGATATCAAATGAAAAAGAGCGCACATCTGCCTCCATACTGGGTGCAAAGGTATGCTGTAAAATAGTGGGGTTATACCGCTCACTCAGCCCGCGGATCATGATAAAACGGTCATCCACAACGGTAACCCCGGGTATACGTTTGATTACCATTGAAGCATCATTGTCCTGAGAACGGCTGATTTGCTGTGCAGAAATCCCACTGACAACAATTTCACTTGCCTTCATGGTACTCAATAAAGCAAGGTCGTTGTGTTTCACACGACGCGACCGAACATGTACACCCTCAAGTAAAGCTATGTCTTCTTCCAGCATTATATCAATCAATACTGTTTGTCCTCTCCCGACTGAAACCTTGTCAATTCGTTGCTTATGGTAAGATACAAATGATATTACAAGGTTGTACTCACCTGGTTCAAGATTGCTTATTGAATACAAACCATCAATGTTGGTTGATGTTCCAATAGTTGTTCCTTCAATTACTACATTGGCTCCAATAATTACTTCACGCGTGCGTGAATCTCTTACATTACCCTGGATATTACCTGACTGCGATAAAACAGAATTGCTCATAACGCTGAAAAACAGCATTATAAGCAACCAAACTATGTTCCTCATTTCTAAATGGTTTTGAAATAAATTCCTGTGTGCAAAAGTATCCCGTGAATATTAAGCTATTATTAAGCTTATGTTATGTTTTTGTTACAGGAGGTGTTGACCGGAATAAGACAATTTACCTTCACGGGTAAGATTCTTTCATTTTTGTCATGAATTTCCAGTTCGATAATGATCACTCCACAAATTATCACACTCCAATTCCACAAGCCTGAAAATCCTTTAACAAATCAACATCTGGTGAAGCATTGTTTTTACATTTGCATCATAAATGGTTTACAATCACATGATATTTATGATAATTTTCTGTAAACCAGTAATATATTAAAAATGCCAATGAAGAGTGTCAGCATTTCTACCGTAATCAACAATTATTGGAAACAAGCGACCATCAGAAAACTATCGTAACATTGTCCTGTTAAACTCCCTGCAATCAACCACTAATCACGACCTGAGAGAACACCATGTATATCACTAAAACCATTTCAGAAACCAGATCCATTCTGGCAAATTTACCAGATGAGGGCAAAACCATTGGCTTTGTTCCAACCATGGGAGCTTTGCACAAAGGGCATATATCCCTGCAGGAACGTTCCCGAAAGGAAAATGACTTCACAGTATGTAGTATTTTTGTAAATCCCATACAATTTAACAATGCCGAAGATCTTGCCAGGTATCCCCGCACCGAAACCCGCGATCTGGAAATGTTGCAAAATGCCGGTTGCGACCTGGTTTTCATGCCTCCGGCAGACGAGATGTATCCGGAAAAGAATTACACACAGTATGACTTTGCTTATCTCGATAAAATCATGGAAGGGCAGTTCAGGCCTGGACATTTTAACGGAGTGGCTGTAGTGGTAAAGACACTGTTTGACATCGTAAAACCCCACAGGGCATATTTTGGAGAAAAGGACTATCAGCAACTTCTTATTGTGAAAGCGCTGGTAAATATGCTTGACATTCCGGTTGAGATCATTCCTTGCCCTACCATGCGTGAAACATCAGGGCTTGCCATGAGTTCGAGAAACGAAAGATTGACTGAACAGGACAGGGCAAATGCGGCAGTGATTTACCATACTCTGAAACAAATAGCTGGTAAAATTCCGGAATTGAGCCCAAAGGATTGCGAAGATTGGGCTATTGCCAGAATCAATAATGCTCCTGGAATGAAAACCGAATATTTTAGCATTGCAGACGCTGATACCCTGCTCCCGGTAATTGAATGGAAGAGAGACCAGAGGGTCGTTGCTTGTGTTGCAGCATATATCGGAGGAGTGCGGCTGATAGACAACATGTTGATTTTTTCGTAATTTTGCGGCATGATTCAGATTGAAATTTTAAAATCGAAAATTCATCGTGCCACGGTTACCAATGCCAACCTCCAGTATGTGGGAAGTGTGACCATTGACCAGAATTTGATGGATGCCGCCAACCTCATTGAATATGAGAAGGTTCAGGTATTGAATATCAACAATGGCGAACGTTTTGAAACATACGTTATAAAAGGCAGGCGCGGCTCAGGTGAAATAATTGTCAATGGTGCAGCCGCCCGTAAAGTACAACCCGGCGACATCGTCATTATCGTGGCTTATGCCATCGTTCCAGCTTCAGAAGCTTCCGGATTCAAGCCTGTCATCATCTTTCCGAACGAAAGGAACAAACTCACTTAAGCATTGAAAAAGAATATTTTGGCGGCTCTAAAATATACACTTTTCCTTTCCATTGGATTGGTACTATTGTGGCTTGCATTACGCGGACTTGATTTTGACAAGATCATCGAAGAATTCAGAAATGCACGCTATGGGTGGATTTTACTCTCACTCGTTCCGGGATTGATTGCCCTTGTCAGCCGTTCAACCCGATGGAATATCCTTATCAGGGAGTTAGATTACAAAATCACCGCGGGTACAACTTTTCATGCTACGATCATGGGCTATTTCGCAAATACGATTTTCCCGCGATTAGGTGAAGTGACACGCTGCACTGTGCTGAGCCGTCAGCAAAACATTCCTTTTAACGGCCTTTTTGGAACTGTGATAGCAGAAAGAATTTTTGATCTTATCTGTCTCATTATTATAGCTTTAATTGTAATTATTGCCCAATTTGGATTTTTGCGCGAATTCCTGGAGAAATTGATCTGGATACCTTTGACCTCCAGGATACCTTCTAATGTTGAACTGATTACCTTACTGGGAATAAGCGCATTACTGGCAATAAGTCTTTTTTACATCTTACTCAGGTTTAGCATGCCGTTTATCAGGAAATTTACTTTTTACAGGAAGGCGAAAGACTTGCTTTTAGGTTTCCTTGCAGGTATTAAAACGATCATGAAACTGAAGAAAAAGAAAGCTTTCATTGCTCATACCCTGATTATCTGGGGCATGTATTTTTTGATGTCATATATTCCGTTCAGGGCATTACAGGCCACTGAGCATCTCAACCTGCTCGACGGAACCACTCTATTGATGATGGGAACGCTGGGATTTGTGATCCCTGTACCTGCAGGAATTGGCGCATACCATTACATTGTTACCAAAACCCTTACCGATCTTTTCGGGATTGTCTCGGAACCAGCAGCCTCTTTTGCAGTTCTTGTGCATGCCAGCCAATTGATGTTAATTGCCGTACTTGGCCTTTTTTCTTTTAGTTATTTTATGATCTGGAAAAACAAACCGCTCAATGTTAAAGTCAGAAATCATACAGAGAAAAATTCTCACGCCTGAACAGCTTAACAGGCAACTCACCCTGTGGAGATTTAAGAATAATAAGATCGTTTTTACCAACGGCTGTTTCGACTTTATCCATCTTGGCCACATTGATTACCTGATGAAAGCTGCAGATATGGGCAACGTACTCATCATCGGGTTGAACAGTGATGCATCGGTAAGCAGGATCAAAGGCCCTGGACGGCCCATCAATGATGAACAGGCAAGAGCTAAAGTGCTGGCTTCATTTTCTTTCGTCACCGGTATTTGTATTTTCGACGAAGACACTCCTTATGAGCTTGTTCGTATAATCAGGCCCGACATTCTCGTTAAAGGCAAAGATTACCAGATAGAAGAAATTGCAGGCCATGATATTGTACTGGGCAACGGCGGCCAGGTAGTTACCATTGATTTATTACCAGGGTACAGCACCACAGCTTTGATTGAAAAATTAATAGGATAGGTAAACTCCAACCTGTTTCTGCATTTCACATAATTTCACCGGTGAATGAATGAGGATCAGGATTAAACTTAATAATCATCCATGGCCAAAACCCGGACAGCATTTTTCTGCCAGAATTGTGGCGCACAATCATCCAAATGGATGGGGCGCTGCACATCATGCGGAGAATGGAATACCTACGTGGAAGAAGTAATCCGGCGTGATGAAACTCAAAACGGCTGGCAAAAGGAAAATGAAGTGAAAACTTCAGGTAAACCGGAATCTATCACTGAAATTCAATCTGAAGCACTGGAAAGAATGGATACCCTGAATACCGAATTTAACCGGGTACTGGGGGGAGGTATAGTTCCCGGATCACTCATTCTTGTGGGCGGTGAACCGGGAATTGGTAAATCAACACTGATGCTGCAGATAGCATTGAATATGGTTGGTAAAAGAGTGCTTTATGTGTCAGGCGAAGAGAGCCAGCAACAAATCATGATGAGAGCACAGAGAATCGGTATTAAGAATACTATGTGTTATGTATTCAATGAAACAACTGTGCAGAATCTGGCAATGCACCTTGCTGGTCTGCAACCTCAATTGCTTATTATTGATTCCATTCAAACCCTTGTTACCGACATGATAGCTTCTACTGCCGGAAGCATCTCACAGGTGCGTGAGTGTGCTGCGCATCTTCAAAAATATGCCAAGCAAACCCACACTCCCGTTGTGCTTATCGGACACATAACCAAAGATGGTATGCTGGCCGGTCCCAAAGTATTGGAGCATATGGTCGACACGGTACTGCAATTTGAAGGCGACCGTCATTATGGGTATCGTATTTTACGCTCCATGAAAAACAGGTTTGGTTCAACTTCTGAGCTAGGTATTTATGAAATGACGAACACAGGCCTGCGTGAAGTCATCAATCCTTCAGAAATCCTTCTTTCACAGCGCGACGAATCCATAAGTGGTATTGCCATCGCGGCCACCCTTGAAGGAATGAGACCCATGCTGGTTGAAATTCAGGCCCTTGTCAGTACAGCAGTGTATGGAATCCCACAACGTTCCACAACAGGATTTGATACAAGGAGGCTCAACATGCTTCTTGCTGTGTTGGAAAAAAGACTTGGTTTTCATCTGAGCTCAAAAGATGTCTTCCTAAATATTGCAGGTGGTATCCGTGTGGATGATCCGGCGATTGACATGGCAGTCATTGTATCAGTTCTCTCGTCAGTCAATGACATTCCATTGAATCAGAAAATATGCTTTGCCGGCGAAGTTGGTCTCTCCGGCGAAATCAGATCAGTCAACCGTCTTGAACAACGCATTGCCGAGGCTGAGAAACTTGGTTTTGAGACCATGTTTATCTCCCGGTACAACCTCAAAGGTATTGATACCTCAAGGCTCAGAATAAAAATTGTACCGGTAGTAAAAGTCAGCGAGTTACACAGTAAACTCTTTTAAACTTACCTTTTAAAATGCAAAAAAAACTTCTTGCTACCCTGCTATCTGTGTTTATTTCATTGTCTCTCTCAGCTCAGGACACTATCAGGATCATGGTGAATAATATCTTGTATTACGGGCAATTTACGGGTTTCTGCACGCAAAGCAACAACCATCCCGATAACAAGGATGCCTATCTTCGAAGTATCCTGGCGCATGATCTTCCCGATATTTTTGTTGTCAATGAAATCAGCAGCAATCCTTACTATCACCAAAGAATAATTGATTCGGTACTTGCAAAAATCAGCAACAGGGTGTATGCAAGAGCTTCGAGTGAAAATATTTCAGGCTCAAACATCATGAATATGATGTATTACAATACTGCAAAACTGGTTTTACAGTCACAGCATATTATGCAATCCATCGTCAGGGATATCAATCTTTATACTCTGTATTACAAATCGCCTGACCTCGGAAATGGTGATACAGCTTTCATTCACTGCATAGGTGCTCACCTTAAGGCGGGTAATTCAACATCCGATGAACAATCGCGCCGAAATCAGATCAATAACGTTTTAGCATGGCTGCAGGTAAACCGGCAACCCGGAAACTATCTTATCATGGGCGATTTTAATGTTTATACCGTTGAAGAACTGGCCATGCAGGCCCTGCTTTTCAATTCTGATCCGGATTTTCGCTTTTATGACCCTGTAAATCAACTAGGACACTGGAATGAAAATTCCACATTTTCGGCCTATCACACACAATCAACACATACCTCCGGTTCGTGCCATTCAAGCGGGGGGCTTGACGACCGTTTTGATTTTATTCTTGCTTCATTGGATATCATTCAAGGGAACAAAAAGGTGAAATATATTGAAGGAAGTTACAGAACAATGGGACAGGATGGACTTCATTTTAACCAGGCACTTACAGATTCTCCTTATAATGCATCTGCTCCCCTTGATGTACTGTTTGCGTTGTACAATAATTCTGATCACCTTCCGGTATTGCTCAGTTTAGCCATTGACCAGAAACCGGTGGAGAGCGGAATACCCTTCCTCACTGGTCCGGAATTCGCATACAATAATCCGGTGGATGATGAACTTACCATACATTTCGGCGATGTTCCCCCATACATTCCTTTTGTGCTGTATGTGTATTCATTACATGGCAGATTGCTTTCCCTGGAAAAAGGCACCACCGGCCAAAATGCTGTGAAAGTGAAACTGAATCACCTGCCTTCCGGATTTTATGTGGCAGAACTGAATATGATGCAATACAGAATAAGTTTAAAGATCATTAAGCACTGACAATTCCCAATCAGTGAATTCGCACAATCTGACCTGAACAAAGATCACAGAAGTAATGACAGATCTGTTTTTGGATATGACCTCAGAGGAATTTGTAAAAACACCCGGAAATATACAAAATGCCTTTTTATGTGTGATTGCTCTTCCAGACCGTTGCCTGCCGTCATGTTTTCTATTCCGTAGCTGCAGGATTTTACCAGCCCGAAGCCAGAACATCCACCAGGTGAATAGTCTTGACAGGTAATTTGTGTTTTCTGATAAAACCTTCCAGATGCATCAGGCATGATGCATCAGTGGAAACGATGAATTCGGCACCCGTGTCCAGAGCGTGTTCAACTTTTTGCTCAGCCATGGCAGTCGAAATTGGTTCGTGTTTAACAGCAAAAGTACCACCAAAACCACAGCATTCATCAGTATGTTCCATTTCCCTAATTTCGATACCTTTGACTTGCTTCAGCAAGAGACGGGGTTCATCTTTGATATTGTATTCGCGGAGAGCAGCACAGGAATCGTGGTAAGTTACCACATGATGAAATGATGCACCCAAATCCACAGCTTTTAGAATATTTACAACGAAATCGCTGAATTCATAAATATTTCTTTTAAGTTGCTTGAATTCATTGTGCATTGCAGTATTAAAGAATAAGGTATCATAATAATTTCTAACCATTCCGACACAGGAAGCTGAGGGGCCAACCACATACCGTTTGTTTGAGAAGTCTTTGATGAATTTTTCTCCAATGGCTTTTGCTTCATCCCAGAAACCGTTGTTAAAAGCAATTTGTCCGCAACAGGTCTGGTTTTTATTGTAATGCACATCCACTCCAAGTTTCTCAAGAATCTTTATCATGTTGAAACCGGTTTCAGGATAAAACTGATCAATGAAGCAAGGGATGAACACATCAACTTCCATTTTGTCTTAACTTTTTTTTATGAATCAGCAAAAGTATTACAATTTAATTATCCGGAAACATTGCTTTTACCACATCCGGAGCATAGAAAAACTGAGAATTATTTCTTCATGGCTTCCATTGTTGCCCTGCGACCAAGTTCGATCAGATCGCTTGCTTTATGAAAATCCCAGGAACCAGCTGAATTTTGAGGTATTGTGATGAGTAGATCAGGCCTGGCAAGCTGAGCAGCTTGTTCTGCCATTTTGATGATCATCAGTTTCGACACAGTGTTGAGCAATGAAATATAACCTTTATTGGAATGATCGCCCAATTTGATAAATTCAGAAATCCTTTTCCTGATATGCTGAAAGTTCTCGGAATTATGAAATCTGTCCAAAATGCCGGCTTCATGCGATTCATTGATCTTGTTCACTATTTCTTTTTCGCTGGTCGTGCTATTTTGTGGCTCACGGCCGTATAGATTGATAAGTACCAGCTTGTCGCCTTCGGTACGCACAACATGCTGAAAAGGAATCGGATTCATGACTCCTCCATCTACCAGAACAACATTCTGTCTTTTTACGGGAGTGATAACAGCCGGAATAGCTATTGAAGCCCTCACAGCATCATAAAAACTTCCCTCGCTGAAAACAATCTCTTTTCCATTGATTACATCGGTGGCAACAGCAATAAAAGGTAACTGCATATCTTCGATGAGAATATCCGGAATAAACTCCTTCATTTTCTGAAAGATCTTTTCCGCCTTCACCAGACCGCTCCCACTAATTGTAAAATCAAGCAGGTTAAAGACATCTTTACGTTTTAATGATACAATCCATTCTTTATATTCATTCAGCTTGCCCATTGCGTAAAGCCCCCCGATAAGTGAACCAATTGATGATCCAGCTAATGAACTGATTTTGTATCCGTTTTCTTCCAGAACTTCAATAGCGCCGATCTGTGCCAGACCTCGTGCACCACCACTCGACAAAACAAGAGCTATATGTTGAGGCATATTGTAATAGATGTGTATACAGAATTGCTGTTGACCATTAACCGGAATAAATACGTGGAATATACTGTCTTTTGAATAAAGTAATCAGGCCTGTGCTTGCTGGTAATCATAACCGATTCTGCTAAAATTTCCTATTTCTGTAAATTGCATCATGAGTCAATCGTTTGTCATTAAAAGCATCATTCAAATTGTCTGCTATGATCTTGTTCAGTCTAAATTACTCCTGATAATATTTAATACCGGAACAACAGGGATTTCGGTTACCCCGGTCCTGTATTCTAAAAAAACGCAATCATAGGTAATAATGAAATGATTAAACCACTTTAGCCGGTAAAAATAGCAAAATGTGAGAACGTAAGCAGAGAAACGAACTCAATCTATATCAACTTCATTCTCATTCACTGTCAATACGTAGATTAAAAGGTTGGTTTGTCAGGATGTAATGTATGATTATTTACCCTGGATGAATCTGACTGCCTTTGCCACCAGGGTGCGTGGGGTAAATCTGATAGAGGCTACCATCAAACGGTTCAAAACTCCATGTATAGCAACAGGTTTGCCTTTCATCATAGATTTGTAGGCATATTCAGCAACTTGTTTTGAACCTGGCAACATGCTGTGCTCAAACAACTTTATCCCGCTGATGGCAGCAGCTTCCTGGAAACCACTGGAAGTTGGTCCTGGACACAATGCAGTTACAGAAATTCCTTTTTGCCTTACCTCCTGATGAAGGGCTTCTGAAAAGCTCAATACATAAGCTTTGGTTGCATAATAAACAGCCATTAGCGGGCCGGGAAGGAATCCGGCAACTGAGGCTACATTCATAATTTTCCCATATTTCCGCTCTATCATTGCCGGGAGAAAAAGTTTGGTAAGTTGAGTCAAAGTGGTGATATTCAACTCAATCATTTGTTCTTCCTTATTCCAGGGATTATTTACAAAATCACCATAATGTCCGAATCCTGCATTGTTAATCAGGTAATCAATCGTTATTGACTTGGATTTCAGCTCATTGAATATCCCGGTTGCAGCATTTCTCAGGGAAAGGTCTTTGACAATGATGTGCACTGAAACCTTGTACTGCCCGTCAATTTCTTTCTTCAATTCAGTTAGTTTATCACTGTTTCTGGCAACCAGCACAAGGTGATCTCCATGCCGCGCATGGACACGTGCAAGTTCAGCTCCGATACCCCCTGAAGCTCCGGTAATAAGCACAGTTTTATTCATAAGCCTGGTAGTTTATTAAAGTTGTCAGACATTTTTCTTTATTACATAACAATCAAAGGTGGATAATTGTTATTATACCAGAGGTTAAGGCAATTAAATTGAATTTTCTGGTCGTAAAGGTCAAAATTGTTTTAATTTCGCGCCGTGATTTCAGATAAGCGAACATCCCGGAAATCTTTTGGTAAACATTTGGGATTTCATACTTAAAAAATTAGCTATTAATTAATTACAAAATCTATGAACAAAAAAGTTTTAATTATTGGCCTGTTAACAGGCACGATTGGTTTTTTATTTTCCTGCGCCGGTGAGCACCCGGGTTTTAAAAAAACAGCATCAGGGATTTACTATAAAATGCATATTAAGATCGGAAGAGCACACGTCTGAACTCCAGTCACAGGATAGCATCGCGGATG
>CAYQRU010000046.1:0-17711 GCA_964419945.1 uncultured Bacteroidales bacterium
CCCAGTCCGTCTCGCATGTAACCCTCGCCAGCCTGCGGAACCAGGTGGTTTGGGTGAGGGTGCCTACATGATCGTAGGAAGCGGTGGTAGTTACTGTTCCCACATCTTCCCATTTGTCAAAAGTGGCTGTGGAGCTCACCGTGTTCATCTGCCACTGATATTCCAGATCGCCGGTATGCCCTGAAGGCAGGCTGGTGCTGGTAATATCGGCAGGGGTCGAACCATGGCAAATGGTCTGATTGGTTGCAATAATTCCACCAGCAGTTGGGTTGGCACATTCTGAAAACGGATCGGTTCCGCTTGTCCATTCGTAACAGCCCATATCTATGGTTGTATTCTGGATGCGGTCCATGCCTCTCAAATCGTAAGGTTCAGAAGTATATGAGTTCTCTCCTGTGTTCACACAAGGTGAAGTTCCATACAGTGTAAGAACCTTATTTTCAGGGTCAATGAATTTGGGATCGGAGTTGATACAATTTGTTGTGGTAATCGTTCCGTAAACATCGCCGGATTCATTTTGAAAGCAGCAATTGTTCAAAGTAGTGGTGTTACCGTCATGATAAATTTCATCCCCGTCTTCATAAGCAATATTAGACCAGATGATGCAATTATTCAGCGTTAATGTACCATTCGCAAGATTGGACACACCTCCTCCATTGTTGAAAACCCGATTTCTGTAAATCGTCGCATTTGTAATTACAGAAGTTGAGTTATAATTATCAATTCCACCCCCTTCGCCACCTCTGTTATACATAAACAATGCATTTGTTAAACTCACCGTTGACATATCTGCTATCGCCAGGCCAGCGCTGCCATCTCCACCGAAATTTTCTTTAAAAGTCAGATTTGATAGCGATACATCAATTGATTCAAGGAAATACAAGGTGCCCCCTGACCAGCAGGAATTATTTTTAAAGGTCGTATTTCTGATGGTTGGTGCACAGGCATGATTATACATTCCGGAACCACGATAAGTATCGGCGTTCGTATATCCTCCGGAAATTGTGAAGCCATCCAGCACGGCACTGCTTGTCAGTGCAAGTGAATTCGGGTGATAAAAAACATGATAGGAATTGTCATCACCCGAAGTGCCCTGATATCCGAAGTCATCCACATCAAAAACATCGTTACTCAGGAGGTCGCCGCTCAGGATTGTTTCATTGGCCTCAAAATCTCTGTCATCCAAATCGAATGAAGCAGGGTTTTCAGTTCCGGCAAATCCACCGTAAATAGCCACACCGTTTTTCATCTGAAAAGTTTTAAATCTGTCACCTGAGCCTCCGACTTTAGTTGTGGGGGTATAAGTACCTGCGGCCACCCATATTTTATCACCGTAGATCGCTTCATCAAGAGCACTCTGTAAACCGGTAAATGCATCTGCCCACGAAGTGCCATCGTTGTTTCCTGTGGCTGAATAATTTACAAAAATTATTTCAGGCTGATTGAATTGAAGTAAGCGGTTGGCTTCCGAATCACTCACAAACAATTGGTTGTTGAACACAGCCAGTCCATGGGGTGCAACAGTGCAACTGGCTGAGACGGTGCAGGAACTTGTCCCAAAATCAGGTTTACCAAGCACATTATTAGCCTCAGCTCCACTGGTTTTGTTGCTGATCAGCTTAAAAATGCTGACACGGTCATTATTATCACTTACGTATAAATGACCTTTATCGAGTGCAAGGCCAGCAGGATGATCCATTGCTGCTGGTCCTAATCCGCCGTTATTCGGAATATTGCTAACGAAATCAGGCTGGCCAAGCACCAGATCGGCTTCAGCACCTGTGGTTTTCAGATGCCCGTTGTCGAAAGCAAGCACCCTGTTATTGCCTGCATCGGCAACAAATAGTGTAAATCCTGAAAGGGCTACATCAAGCGGTGTATTCATACCCGAAGCTGAAATTGCTGTGCCTGATGATGTAAAATCATCCTGTCCCAAAACTTCTGATGCTTCATATTCTGACGAATAATGTGAATATTCGTCAAATCTCAATACCCTGTTGTTTCCTGCATCGGCAACATAGAGGTTGCCAGTCCAATTGTCAATGCAAATCCCTGCAGGTTGATTGAATGAGTAAATTGTTGTGCCTGGTGCGTTAACATCGAAATCCCATTGCCCGAGTATGTCGTATGCTTCAGCTGGCATGGTGGCTTCATGAGGATACTCAAAGGTCAGTATCCTGTTGTTGCCGCTATCACAGATATATAATGTGTTCCAGTAATAAGCTACCGATGTAGGCTGATTCAGCGAGTATTCTGATATTCCACCGTTATTCGCCGTTCCGGAAACAAGGTCGGGCTGCCCGAATGCCATTTCTGCAACCGGAGGATTGCCTGTAAGAGGGTAACTGAAGCGTAGCACACGGTTATTTCCTTTATCAACAACATACAATTTATCATTATCATAATCTACGGCAACATCATTCACATCGAACATTGAGGTTGAGGAAGTTCCCGAAACAACAGATGCAAAATCCGTTTGTCCTGCCACAAGGCTTGCATTCAAGCCGTTTTCCCATGTATAAATACCACCAATGGTTGTCTGATTGGCAATATTACTTCCGGCAGTGCATAGGTAGGCTGTATTGACAAATTCATCATCAATTTCGTCAGCGTTATATTCAAGTACCATTGTCCGGTATGTGATTCCGGGTAAAAGATTTCCGACAGTAACCTGAGTACCCGTTCCGTTGTAAATACTATACCAGCCCGTATTACCAATAGGGTCATTCCATGCAAAAAAGGGGTCGTCCCAATCATTGTAATACACACCGTCCACCGGTTCGGCCTGGCCTTTGTTTGTCTGGTTCATGAAAACCACACATCGGTCGCCGTTACCACGGTTCCAATGTATTGTCATTTCTTCTTCCAATACATTGCTGAAACTCAGATTACTTGCCTGTACTGTGGGTAAAGCGTTATTTTTTAGGAACTTAAGAACACGATTGTTTCCATAATCTGCCACAAATAATACCTGGGTTGCAGAAACATCAACCCCGATGGGTTGGTTTAATCTTTTCTGGCTGCAACCAGCGCCGGAAGAATTAAAATCAGGCTGCCCGATCACTGCATTTGCTCCGGCGCCATTACTCTTTTCGCCTGGCTTTTCGAAAATCAAAACGCGGTTATTTCCTTTATCAGCAATGAACAGAAACCCATTCTGATTAATTGCCGTTTTCATTGGTGTTGCGAGAGCACCGGAGTTTACACCTCCTCCCCTGTTTGAATCTCCTGAAACAAAATCCGATTGCCCGAACACCTGTGTAGCCGTTGCTCCGGAAGTGGCCAGGGTCATGCTTTCAAAAGCGAGTACCCTGTGGTTGTTCATATCCGAAACATACATAGTTGACCCATTGAAAGAAATGCCGGAAGGATAATCGAATTTTCCTGCACTGCATCCCGGAGAAGATGATGTGTAATTATCCTGTCCGATCACAAGATCGGCCGGAATTCCTGTATCGGAAAAAAGTATATCTTCAAATCGAAGTATTCTGTTATTACCAGCATCAGCAACCCAAAGATTTCCATTTTCAATAAAAATATCCTCAGGTGAGTTTAACTTAGCTTTTGAAGTACCTTGCGTGGTGGTTGTGTAATCAGGCTGGCCAACCACGACGTTGCAATAATCACCGTTATCTAGGTAATTTATTCTATCAAATACCAATACACGGTTATTGCCTTTGTCGCAAACAACCAGATAATATGAAGTTGAATAATAGCCAACATATTTAATGATTGCCACCGCACTTGGAGAATTCATTGAGCTTCTGCTTGCTGAACCACCTTTGTTGGGTAAAGTAGAAAAAAAGTCATCCTGCCCCAGCACAAGAATAGGAACAGGATATTTAGATGTGAATGGGTATTCGTAAACCAATACCCTGTGGTTTCCTGCATCAGCAATGGCAGCATATTCTTCGCAGACAGCAATATCATAGACACCATTCAGCCTGGTTCTACCTGCGCCGCTTAAGGCGGCATCAAAATTTTCCTGTCCGATGACCATATAGGCTTGCTCGTCAGTTTCAAAAAACAGGTTATCCGTATAGGCAGATGTAAATGAGGCGATATTCGTTCCGGTGGTAAGAAGGTAATTTTCACCTCCTGACGTTCCATTGTATTCGCAAACCATTGCCCTGTAAGTAGTTCCCGGTAAAAGGCCAGTTAAACGCACCGTAGTTCCGGTTCCAGTGTAAACACAGAACCAACCGGAGTTGCCAATCTGCTCACCTGAACCAAACACGCTGTTGGGAGTGTATGTGGTTGCATTTTCCGGCCAAACCTGCCCGGAGTTGGTCTGTTTTACAAATACAATGCAATTGCTTCCATCGCCCCTTGACCAGTTAATGGTAAATGCATCACTTACCAAATCAGTAAAATTTAGATCCGAAGCTTGTACTGCAGGAAGTACTGCACAGGTGGTTACATCAATGGCTACAGTGCCAGTTGAATAATTTACTGATCCGTCGTACGACCATGCCTTGAAAAAATATTGGGTATTCGCGGTTAATCCGGTGTGACTGAAAGCTTCCAGATCGCCATTGTAAATTACCGTACCATTGCCACCGGGCAAGCTGTTTGTTGCCAGGTAAGTATTGCCGTCTATGGGAATACCAAAACTATTGACAGTGTTGAAGGCGATAATTACATTATTTCCGTTTGTTTTCACCCAACTTAGATCAATCGCTATATCAGAAGCTGCCTTGCCTGCAAACTTGCCCGGGTTACAAAGCCCTACAGGGTTTTCGAAAGCCCCTGCCGTGGGGTGCGTTGCGTGGCGGGTATTGCCATCAATATCGGTTGTAATACCGCTTAAAGGGGTTCCGGTACCTATTGCAGGTGAATTGTTAAGCGGAGTGAGGTCGGTGGAGGAGGTAAACAGGGGGTCGGCATATACGGAAGCAAGGTCGAATCCGGTTGCTGATTGCCATCCTTCAAAATCCAACAGGTCATATTTTCTTTTACCAACTATTGAACTGTTTGCGGTGTGCAGCAGGTTATAATTCCCGAAAGTACCTTCAGGGTCGTTCCAGAAACAAATTGCGACCGCTCCTTCGCTTCCGGTCGGTATCATATTGTTGAAGATATTGTTCTGGAAGTTAATATTTCTGGCGTAGCCCGAATAAAACGTAAAAGCATAGCCGCCTGTTGCTATCTGGGTAGCACCATGTCCTTTGTTGCTGATATTTACACTATTGAAGTAAACGTTGTTCATTCCTCCAACAGAAATATCCTGCTCAAGATACAAACCCCAGATATAGCAATACGCTTTCCCGCCGCCATCAACGGAAACCATATTGTTGCTGATTTCATAGTCCTCATTGGTATAATAACGACTTATTTCAAGTCCCCTCACATACGGCCCCGGAGATACAGCCAACGCTAAATCAAGGTTATAAACTTTGTTTTTCCGTACATTACCATCGTTGGATTTAATACCGGTGAGATTTACCTGAAAATTACTGGCATTCTTGGTAATGCTCAGATTGGCAACCGTATTGTTTTCGATGTTGGTGAGAGACTCTCCTTTGCAACGGATACCGGTCATTGAACATCCAAGACCGCTGCCTGCAACATTAATTGAATTTGCCACTGTTTCATGCCCAATCAAATTGCCGCTTTCGGTGCCGACATTAATGCTGCCTCCCTCTAATCCTATACCTATAAAACTGGCAACCGGGTAAGTAGTGCCATCGATTTCTCCGGTAAACTGTATGTTCTGTATGGTGTTTCCCTGCACCGAAGAAGCTGCTTCGGAACCAGCATTTATAGAAATTCCATAAAAAGAGCTGTTATTGGTTGAAACAGTGGCATAATTCCAATAGCTGCCACCACATTCTATTGCCTGTCCGCCAATGTAATTATTGCTCACCGTTATATTGTTTGATGCAGGAGAATTGATATAAATGACTCTTACATTTTCTTCGGTGGACAATGTGGTGGTATTGTTGTAGAAAAAATTGTTATGGGTTATCACCCAATTGTCTCCGTTGTTGGCCGAAACAAAAACGCCCTGTTTTTTAAAGTTATAAATATTGCAGTGTGAAACTGTATTGTCGCTGTTTTCGCGCCCTGTGGAACCGGATGAAAATATTCCCGTAAAGGGAGTCCCTCCGCTATCGGGATCACTGATATTACAATGTTTGACGGAATTATTATTATTTCCTGTGCCGGTGTTATCAGTTGAAAAATGTATTACACCCGTTCCTTCCCCGCAGGCACTTTGCAACCTGCAATATTGTATCACGGATTGTTCTGCGCCATTAATGAACCTGATGCAGGCCGACGTTGGACTGATTAGAGTAAGATCAGCATCCTCGCCCGTCATATTCACCCTGCCGTCAATGGTAACATGATCGGCACCATTGAGATCAACAAGGGGAGATGATGAAAGATTATTGATAGTTATACCGGAAATTGACGGAAAAATCCTGATCCTTGTCCATGTTCCGGAATTCAGCACTGCCGAAGCTGCTTCAAAGGTGTTTGTTGAAATTCCTATTTCAATGTCTTTACCAGTCTGATCCTGTGAATTGACCGCATCAAACGCAGCCTTGAGCGTAGGATAACTACCATCGTTGTTTGAACCTGATACAATTACCTGGGCGTGTGCATTGTACAATCCCAGCAGAGTGATTAAACATAACCCCTTGATAATGATGTGTGACTTTGTTTTCATGTTTTTTCGCGTTAATGATGTAAATGATGTATGAAATCTGAAATTATATAAGCAGGTAATACAAAAATAAGTGTGAGAAGTCCAGGCAATATTGCCTGATTTGGTTGTTTATGGATGGCCTGTATCACGTTTTCTATTAAGAAATAAAATCGAAAAAAGCATTATGCTCCAGATAACGATAGCCTGCATGATCTCGTTAGTCATTCCACTAACAAGTATCTTTAACCATTGAAATAATTTGACCTGTTGATTCGTAATGCTATAGCTGAATTGGCTTGCAAATGTAGAAAAAAAATTAAGAAATAGCAAATGATATCCTGATAAAGCTCATTTTCTGCATGACAAAAAATCTCTACCTTTGCCGCAGCTATTAAATATTGTAAAAACATCTATACAAACTTCTCATTATGCCACAGATTTCATCAAAAGGCCGCAGGATGCCCGAATCTCCCATCCGTAAACTTGTTCCCTTTGCCGATGCAGCTAAAAGCCGCGGCATTAAGGTATATCATTTGAATATTGGTCAACCTGATATTGAAACCCCTGAAGTAGCTATTGAAGCAATCAGAAATTTTGACCTGAAAGTGATTGAATACAGCCATTCGGCAGGCATTTTATCATACCGGAAAAAATTAACGCAGTATTATAAAAAGGTTGGTATATATATTACACCCGAAGAAATCATCATTGGTGCCGGTGCATCTGAAGCTATCCTCTTCGCATTGCAAACCTGTATGGATCCCGGCGATGAGATCATCATTCCTGAACCCTTTTATGCCAACTACAACGGATTTGCAATCAATTCAGGAGTGGTCGTTAAACCTATTCCTTCAAGCATTGAGACAGGATTTGCCCTGCCTCCTATTGCAGAGTTCGAAAAAGCCATCACAAAAAAAACCAAAGCCATCCTGATCTGCAATCCAAACAATCCCACAGGCTATCTTTATAACCTTGATGAATTAAAGGTACTGCGCGACATTGTTATAAAGCACGATCTTTACCTTATTGCCGACGAAGTATACAGAGAATTTTGCTACGATGGGGCTACGCACACTTCTGTGATGCACCTCGACGGATTGGATCAGCATGTTATTCTGATTGACAGTGTATCAAAACGTTACAGCGCATGTGGTGTGCGTATCGGCTGTATGATCTCGAAAAATAAGGAAGTTATGCGCACTGCATTAAAATTTGCCCAGGCACGCCTTAGTCCCCCGACACTCGGACAGGTAGCTGCTGAGGCTGCCATTGATACTCCTGACGAATACTTTGAAAAAGTGCTGAAAGAGTACCATGCACGACGCGATATCGTCGTGGAATATATCAACAATATGCCAGGTGCCTTCTGTCCAAAACCCCGCGGCGCTTTCTATGCTACAGCTCGTCTCCCAATTGATAATGCAGATAGATTCTGCCAGTGGCTGCTGGAAGAATTTGAAACAGAAAAGAAAACTGTTATGCTCGCTCCTGCCACAGGTTTCTATTCCACACCCGGAGCCGGTCTTGATGAAGTGAGAATCAGTTATGTGTTGAAAGTGGAAGATCTGAAAGCTTCCATGCATTGTCTTGCTGAAGCACTTAAAGTGTATCCCGGACGAAAATAAACATTCTCCTCGCAAGTTTTGTTATATTGTTTTGTCTAAGTTCCGGCAACTTTATTTCTAAAATCTCAAAAAATCCTGCCGGAAATTACACTATCAAATTATTATTATCTAAAATTATGAAAATCAGATTTTTCATCAGTATTGTATTACTCTTATCGCTCGTTAACCTGGCGCCTTTTACTTCAGCACAGCAAAGATCGTCGGGCAACCCTGCTGGGGTGGATTTAAATATCGGCACTCTGCGTGGAAAACTTGTTGAAGCATATGCACCCCATGCCATTGAATATGGAAACGTGGTTGTTTTTCGTCAGAAAGACTCAACTATGCTTAATGGTACCATCACAGATCCCAAAGGAGAATTTGTTATTGAAAAAATTCCTGCCGGCAGATATTACGCTGTTTTTCAGTTTATCGGTTTTGAAACAAAAACCATTTCCGATTTATCATTCAATCCGCGAAATCCCGTTGTTGATCTGGGTGAAATCAAGCTCAGCCCTACAGCAACCTCTCTGCAGGGAGTTGAAGTTACCGCAGAACGTGACCTGATGCTCGCCAACCTCGACAAAAGGGTCATTACAGTGGACAAAGACCTGACCGGGATCGGTGGTACTGCCGTTGACATCATGCAAAACATCCCCTCGGTGACCGTGGACATTGAAGGTAATGTAAAGTTACGGGGCAGCAGCAATGTGCTTATTCTGATTGATGGCAGACCATCAGGGCTTCAGGATTTGAGCAGTTCTGATATTCTACAGCAAATTCCGGCCAACACCATCGAGCGTGTTGAAGTGATCACCAATCCCTCTGTGCGATACGATCCAGACGGAACTTCAGGGATAATCAATATAGTGCTGAAAAAGAGAAGCCTGGAAGGCCTCAACGGAATGATTCAGGCAAATTACAGCCCTCCCGATCGTTTTAACGGAGGAATTAATCTGAATCTGAGAACTGAGAAATTTAATTATTTTGGAAGCTATGATAACCGAATTAACAATTTTAAGAGTACCAGTTCGATGCAGCGAACTACTACCTTCAATCAAGCCACCACGCAACTGGACCAGACAGGTGAATCCAACGATAGAATGATCATGCATCTGGGTAACATAGGTTTTGATTACATGCCTGACCGTTTCAACACTTTTTCAGCTTCAGTACGTTACCGGAATTTCTCAGACGATGATAACAATAAACTCTTTAACAAAACCACATCGAATAGCAATATAATGAGAGAATTCAACAGGAATTCAGAATCTGAGCGCACCATGAAATCTTTCAATTATAACCTTTCGTACCGGATGACAACCCAGCGACAGGGAGAAGAACTTACAGCTGACCTGATCATAAACAACAATGCCATGCGCCGCACAGAAAATATCACACAAGTGAATGTTTTACCCTCAAACTTTTCAACCCTCCAGCAATCCCGTTCGCGCAACACCAACAAAGAAGGTACCTTACGTATAAACTATATCCGGCCAATTGACGAAAAGTCAAGGTTTGAGGGTGGATTCTCAGGCAATATCAAATTCCTGAATATGCGCTATAATTACGATTGGTGGAATCCCGATCATGGGAACTGGATGCAGGATGACAGCCTTTCAAATTATTTTGAAATGGATGAGAATATTTATGCCATGTATGGCATTTATGCCGGCATGAGCGGAAAATTCAAATATCAGATGGGTTTGCGCGGAGAAATTTCAGTAACGAATGGCAAGCAGGAACTCAGCGGTGAAACTTTTAAAAACGAATACCTTACTGCTTATCCAAGCGTGCATTTAGTGTATAACTTTGCGAAAAACCAGGACGTTCAGGTAAGCTACAGCCGCCGGGTTAGCCGTCCGCGTCA
This sequence comes from uncultured Bacteroidales bacterium, assembly GCA_964419945.1. GTDB lineage: Bacteria > Bacteroidota > Bacteroidia > Bacteroidales > JAAYJT01 > JAAYJT01. The sequence continues at coordinate 10,127 of CAYQRU010000046.1, forward strand.
CTGGTCTCTTAATCCTTACAAGGATTTTTCCGATTCTCTTAACATCAGGACAGGAAATCCTGAACTTACCCCCGAATTCACCGGTTCATGGGATATCTCTTACGTACTTTCAAAAAACCGCAACAGCCTTACTACCTCCCTGTTTTACAGGAGAACTACGGATATGATGCAGCGCGTCAGCCGGCTTTACGGTGACGGGATCACATGGAATACCTGGGAGAACATTACTGATGGAAGGTCAATAGGATTAGAACTCATCGGCGCTCTTGAAGTAAATCAGTGGATGCGCTTAAACACCAATTTTTCTTATTTTAACCAGGTCATAAATGCTTATGAAAGTGATGAATATAAAATTGAAAAATCCGAAGATTATACCTGGAATTCGCGCCTGAATGCTCAGTTTACAATCGGTAAGAATTCAACCCTGCAAATATCAGGCAGTTACTCTGCACCAACTATAATGGCACAGGGAAAAATGGCAGAAATGTATTTCGCCGACATTGCCTGGCGCACTGATTTCTTTGATCGAAAGGCTACTTTCAGTATGAGGTTGAGTGATATATTCAACTCCAGGAAATTCAATGCCGAAACTTATGGAATCGGTTTCAATACCATCAGCGAACGAAAAATGCAGTCAAGAATGTTGTGGATTGGCCTGTCGTACCGGTGGAACAATTTTCAACGCCAGCGCGATCGAATGAATAATAACAATAACGGGGATGATGGAATGGAAATGGAAAATTTTTAGAACTCCACAAGCCAATTGACCAATTAACTCTTCCTCACTCCACCACTCTATTCCTTCAATCCCTAATCATACAAGAGATATTTCTCTCTGAGTTTTTTGAATTGCTCAAGTCCGGGCTGCCAGCCAGCCCTGATTTCACTTTCGGTCATTCCTGCTTCAATCTGTGATCTCAGGATTGAATTGCCTGCCAGTGTATTGAAATAATTGTTAAAAAAAACCTTCGTATTTTTAAAGTAATGCCATGCCTGAAGAAGTGGCTCCAGATAAATCTTTGGGTGCAATAAAATGCTGTCAGCCAAATGGCTGTAATCGAATCCCCTGCATACCTGATCTTTCAATGGAGGATTCACTGATGCTCCCGGTCTGCTCACAGGAGTAAAGGAAATATCTCCGATAATATAATCAGGATGTCCTATCATCCGGAAAGGTTTGTCAGTACCTCTGCCTACACTCATCATGGTTCCCTCAAAAAAACACAGTGAGGGATATAGATACACAGAGGTCATATCAGCAAGGTTGGGCGATGGTTTTACCGGTAGTTCATACAAAGTCTGATGAGAATAATTCAGCATTGTCACAACATTGAGTTCACATTTCACGCCGCTTGCAAGCCAACCTTCCCCGTTCACCATGTTAGCGTATTCGCCAGCAGTCATGCCATGAACCACCGGCACAGGGTGCATTCCTACAAAAGAAACATAGTTCTCTTCAAGTACCGGCCCATCCACATAAAATCCATTTGGATTCGGACGGTCAAGCACCATAACCGGAATACCATTTTCTCCGCAGGCTTCCATCACGAGACTCATTGTGCTTAAATAGGTATAAAACCTGACACCTACATCCTGAATATCAAAAATTACCATGTCAACATTATGAAGATCTTCCGGTAATGGCTTCTTATTCTTACCATATAAGGAAACAACCTCAACCCCGGTCTTCTGATCAATACCACCCGATACAAGCAAACCTGCATCGGCGTCACCCCTGAAACCATGTTCAGGTGAAAAAACCTTAGATACTTTCACTCCCACTGCCAACAAGGTATCAAGCAAATGACTGCTTCCTATCAGGGTAGTGTGATTCGCTACCAGGGCAATATTTTTCCCAAATAGCACAGGCAAATAGATTTCTGTGCGTTCGGCCCCTGTTTTCAAAGATTTGTCAGTTGTGTTCACCTGTGTACCCGCATGGCATCCCTGTATTAGCAATACCGCAAGAATTACCGGGAAATATCGTTTCATACCCATGTTGGTTTTGTTCATGAGATTTTAAAATTGTGTAGGTTTGCAAAATAACAAAAAGTTTACCTTGAACCTGGAATATTTCATTGCCCGGCGCCTGATTAAAAAAAATACTGGCAGTTTCTCTGACCCTATCATCCGCATTGCCATTGTTGGTGTGGCGCTCGGCCTTACCGTGATGATTCTTGCTGTAACAATTGTCATGGGTTTTAAAAATGAGATCAGAAAAAAGGTAATTGGATTTGGAGGTCATATCCAAATCTGTCATTATGATGGCAATATCTCATTTGAAACTTCCCCCATTGAGCGTGACGTGGAATTGCTGAGAAAAATTGCGGCTATCCCCGGAGTTAAACATGTACAGATTTTTGGAAATAAGCCAGGCATAATCAGAACTGAAACCGATATACAGGGTGTCGTGCTCAAAGGAATTGGAACCGACTTTGAATGGCCTTTCTTCAGGGAAAGAATGTTTAGCGGAACAATCCTGCAGGTGTCTGATACTGCTGTTTCTGATGGGATACTGATTTCCAGGAAGCTTGCTAACCTGCTGAAACTGGATACAGGCAGCGACGTGCGCATGTATTTTATTATTGATGATATGGTTCGTGCACGACGATTTAATGTTAAAGGAATATATGAAACCGGCCTGGAAGAATTCGACCAGATGTTTGTGCTGTGCGATATAGCCCAAATACAAAAACTCAACTCCTGGGAATCTGATCAGGTTGGCGGATTTGAAATACTGGTGGAAAATTTTGGAAATCTTGACCGGGTTGCAGAAGAAGTGTACCAGCTGATTCCGTACAATATCAACGCACTTACTATCCGGGAAATCTATCCACAAATATTTGACTGGCTCAGTCTTCAGGATATGAATGTGATCATTGTGCTGACCCTTATGGTACTCGTGGCAGTAATAACAATGATATCGGCATTGCTTATCCTGATCCTGGAAAGAACTAATACCATTGGTGTCTTAAAAGCATTGGGATATGAATCCTGGAATATCCGGAAGGTTTTCCTCATCATATCAGGAAATATCGCCCTGAGAGGAATTTTCTGGGGCAACCTGACCGGTCTCTTCATGGCTTTCACTCAGAAATATTTTGGAATCATAAAACTCTCACAGGAATCCTATTATGTATCAGTAGTTCCTGTAGATATCAACTTTTCCCACCTGCTGGCACTCAATCTTGGAACCTTGATTATCAGTATATTGGTACTGATTATCCCTTCTGCTGTTATTTCCGTCATTACCCCTGTGAAGGCAATCCGGTACGAATAATAACAAGGTGAGTTTACTATCGAAAGTTTATTATTGCATAAACCTTGTCATCAGGCAGGTTTTGCCTTTTTTCTGTTAACACTTGCCATATCTGTAATATGCATACATCTACCTTATTAAATGCTTATTTAGACTTATTATCTTTAATATCAAATTGTTGCATCTGATTATTTTAACCATATCTTTGCGTTTTAAATCCAAACCAAAAAATTATGAAAACACTAATTACGATCTTATCAGTTGCAACACTTGCTGTATTGTTTTCCTTTAACGAACCATCCAGGAATTCAAGTGGTGCACAACCGGGTCATACAGGATCGCCTGGCGACGGGAAAAATTGTACATTCTGTCATGGAGGCACGGCCTCTGCTGTTACAGGTGTAATTACTTCCAATATTCCCTCTTCCGGTTATACAGCAGGACAAACCTATACCATCACAGTTACAACTAACGGATCTGGAAGAAAAGGATTCCAGGTCTCCCCTCAAAATGTCAGTGGAAGTTTATTGGGCACCCTGATTGCAGGAACCGGGAATCAACTTGTGGGGAACGGGAAATATGTCACTCACTCATCCGGAGTGCTCACACCCACAGCTACATGGTCATTTCAGTGGATTGCACCTCCAACCGGAACAGGCGCAGTGACTTTTTATGGTGCGTTTGTTATAGGTCAGCCAAACGTACGTATTTCCACATTAACCGTTCAGGAAGCTTCATTTCCGGGAGATTCTAACTGCGACGGTGTAGTTAATGTACTGGATGTAGTGGTATCCACAAATTATATTCTTGGTGGAAATCCACAGCCATTTTGCTTTATAAATGCAGATGTCAACAACGATGGAATAATCAATATACTTGACCTGGTGGGCACTGTAAACATCATTTTAGGGTAGTCAGGTCCAGATGTTTGCCCGATCATGCCGTGTTTAAAAGCAGATCCGGATGTGTTTTTTGCGATATAGCAGATGTACTATCCCCGTGAAGATATAGATACAGGCAGGCTTTAAAGACAGGAGATAAGTTTATACAAATACTTTCGCATTCTGCCTGATAACAGTTGTATATTGTTCCCAGTCCCTGAGTTATTCATATGTGACTTATTCACAATGAGTTAGTTCTTATTCTTAAGTAAATATTCATTTACATCGTATCAAACGTAATCGTAAATAAAAGAATCTTTCTGATATTCCCCTTCCAATTCAGGAAATAGTTATAATTTAGCCTACTCGATCTCACATTATATTAAATGCTTAAAAATCTATAATATGACAAATTTTGAATGGGGTAAGTTACCTTTCGGGTATCAGAAAACCGACTACAATGTACGCTGTTATTACCGTAATGGAGAATGGGGGCAACTTGAAATTTCGTCCTCAGAGTATATCAGTATCCACATGGCTGCCACTGCTTTACATTATGGACAGGAGGCATTTGAAGGGATGAAAGCCTATAAAGGTCTTGATGGACGTATCCGCCTTTTTCGCTGGGATGAAAATGCAAAACGCATGCAAAGCTCTGCCTATGGTATCATGATGAAAGAGCTTCCGGTTGAATTATTTAAAGAAGCGATTTTTAAAGTGGTGAAGTTGAACAAAAAGTATGTTCCGCCTCATGGGACAGGTGCATCACTTTATCTCAGACCTCTGCTGGTTGGTTCTGGACCAAAGGTAGGCGTTAAACCAGCTGATGAATATTTGTTCATGGTTTTTGTTTCTCCTGTTGGTCCCTATTTCAAAGAAGGATTCAATCCGGTAAGCATTCAAATTGCAAGAGATTACGACCGCACCGCCCCTAAAGGAACCGGGCAATATAAAGTGGGTGGCAATTACGCTGCCAGTTTGCGCGCCGGTGAACGTGCACAACAGGAAGGTTTTGCTTCAGTACTTTTTATAGACTCCAAAGAAAAAAAATTCATTGATGAAGCCGGACCCGCCAATTTCTTCGGAATAAAAGGCAATAAATACATTACTCCGCTTTCTGATACCATTTTACCTTCCATTACCAACAAGAGTCTGATGGAACTGGCCGCTGATATGGGGCTTGAAGTAGAACGCCGTCCGGTTGCTATTGAGGAACTTGCCACTTTTGATGAAGCCGGCGCCTGTGGTACAGCTGCCGTCATCTCACCGATTGGAAAAATTGTTGACCGCGAAACCGGAGTTGTTTACAATTACTGTAAGGACGGAAAAGCCGGTCCTATTTCTACCAGATTGTACAAACGTCTTACCGGTATCCAGTTCGGCGACGAAGAAGATAAATTTGGATGGATCAGCTTTGTTGAATAGTAACCAAAGTTGAGGATTCTGGCATAAACATGCATTTGCCCGGATTGATCATCAGTAGGTGCGATCCCTTGTCAACATATATTTTGTTGCCTCATCAGCGGAAAAAAATGATCAATGGAGCCGGTTTTGCTTGATAACGTTGATCAGAAACTGATTCCTGTTGATGATTCCAGGATCACACAATTGACAATGGTTTCCTGCGTTTATGAGGAATAAAAAATTTTAGCCATGGAAAAGAACGAATTCAGAGTAAAAGGAGAAGAGTTACTCCAAACAATAAAAAAACTCATTCATGAAGGCAACGTCAGCCGCATCATCATCAAAGACGATAATGGAAGGGTTTTTCTTGAAATCCCGGTAACGTTAGGTGTGGTCGGTGTGATTTTTGCTCCGGTACTCGCTGCAGTAGGTGCACTCGCTGCACTGGCAGCCAATTTTACCATTGAAGTCATCCGTAAGGAAGAATCTTAATTCAGCTAAAAGCATCGCTAAATTATTATTCTTTACTTTTTTCTTATCAGCATTATTCCATCTCTGATCTGCAGAATCATGTTCTCAGTGCGTGAATCCTGTTGCACGTAATCATTAAATTTCCGCAAAGTCTGGGTGTCCTTATCACTCATAACCCGAGGATCTGCAACTTTACCATACCATAATACATTATCAGCAAGAATAAAACCCCCGCTGTTCAATTTTTCCAATCCTGCTTCATAAAATTCGATATATAATTCTTTGGCTGCATCAATGAAAATGAGGTCAAAGGATATATTAAGCCCCGGTATGATGTTCCGTGCATCTCCAACATACTGTACCACCTTTTCTGATATTCCGGCAAGAGTAAAATAGCGGGATGCGATTCCCTCAAGTTCCCTGTTTGTCTCTATAGTATGCAGCATGCCACCAACCTGTAATCCGGAAGCAAGGCAAATAGCCGAGTAGCCTGTAAAAGTTCCTATTTCAAGTATATTTTTTGGTCTGATCATGCAGCTGATCATTCTAAGCAAGATACCCTGCACGTGGCCGGCAATCATTTGTGGTGTGTATGTTTTTAGCCAGGTTTCCCTGTAAAGCTGCTGCAATACTTCCGGCTCCGGAGAGCAATGCATGATAATATATTGGTTGTCAGGTTGGTTTTCCATCGCAATGATTTGAAGCGCTTTTAGGAAAGGATCTTCACCACGTTATTAGTATTGTTCATAGCCTTTCTTTCTTCATCAGCCGGATATTTTTTGATCCAACATTTTATTCCGGAATCCCTTTGAGCTTTCCGGGATAAGCATCATCATAAAAAATCCAGAACAAGGGCATATAACCTCGCAATAAACCAGTATCATCGTAATTTTCAGCCATCAGGGCAATACCAAGAATATGTTTGTCAATTCTCATCCCATTTCTGTCTATTGTCCATTCCTCCAAAAATCTGATCCTTGTGATATCATGGATACTGATACCTTTTTGAAAAACAGTATCATATTCATCATAGGGATCAACATCCCGTTTCAGACGAACAGTTTCGTAACGGGTACCAAGTTTTTTAACCTGCTCCACCGTATTTTCTGTAAGTAAAAAAGGGTCATAGGTTTTTATTTTTCCCCTGTATGCAGCATTAAGCAGATCACCGATCAGGGTTTCGCGGTTCAGTCCCTCGATATGCTGAACCCACCAGTCAAATTCCGGATCAGGGCTTTTGATGGTAACATCATACTGAATTCGTTTTGTAATAAAATCTGTCTTCTGTTTTTTGCGCAAACAGGATGATAACAGTGTCAGGGCAACAAATAAACCAACGATAAAGTGCTTCATAACAGAATGCATTTTGTCAGTAAATAACATGACTCGCATTAATCACTACCTGTTGTCAGGGTAAATACCTGCTAAATCAATCCAAATCAGTATTTTTTACATACTGCACCGGCGAAGTCTTCCTCACTGCAATAAATCAGGCAAGCTAGTATTGATTTCAAACAGATTTTATAAATAGTAAAACCGAACCTTATGATGATAATGGTCATGGAACCCA
>CAYQRU010000046.1:17721-25632 GCA_964419945.1 uncultured Bacteroidales bacterium
TGCAAAATTACACAAATACAGGCAGTATCATACCCGGGATGTATCGGGAACCAATGAAAAGGTATTGACAGGCCGATTTTTTTTCTAATTTCGCCGTGTCATTCCTTAATAAAATTGGGACTGACAGGGCGAAGCTGTGTCAGATGGAATCATAAGCGGGTATGTGATAATATTGAATTGATGGAATTTTAACTTTTTTGCATTCCCTGTTATTCATCCGTTCGGATTATTTTTGTACTCACCACCAGGTCTTTAAGACTGTAAATCATTGAAATAAAAATAACTATTTTGCCGGTTCTCATTACGATAACCTGTTTAAAAACTACCACCTGTCCAGCTATTGATAATTCCGGCATCGTAGTTATGATAGGTGATTCAAAGCATACTCATCAGCAAAGCAATTGATTATAATTACTTAAAAAACAATCATCTTGCTTACTTTCGAAGGTTACCTGGTCATTGCGGTTATTCTTTTTATTATCCTTTCGCTTTACTTTAACTGGATTGGGCCTGGATTCACATTTTCAATCGGTATCGCCGTTCTGGGAGTTTTCAGGGTTCTCACCCCATCTGAAATTCTGGCCGGTTTTGCCAATGAACAAATTGCTGTGGTGGTACTCCTCTACCTGCTTGGCGACATTATTCGTAAAACAGGTGTACTGGATGATATCTTTCTTAAGACAATAGCTAAGACATCATCCTATAAGAAGTTTCAGTTTCGCCTTCTTGTTATGGTGACCGGTTTTTCGACCATTCTGAACAATACCCCACTTGTGGCCATCATGATACCTTATGTAAGGGCTTGGTCGAAAAAAAACAGAATAGCACCTTCCAAACTGCTCATACCTCTTTCTTATGCTGCTATTTTGGGGGGCTGTGTGACTCTTATAGGCACATCCAGTAATTTGCTGGTGGCTGGGATGGTTACCGATCAAAAAATTGCAGGTAATCTCGAACCCCTTAACATATTTGATTTCACTTTCGTAGGTGCAATCATGGCAATTCTGGGAATTGCCTATATCATGCTTTTGGGAAATAAACTGCTTCCGGTGCGAAAAGACAATATCCGCAATTTCGAACTTCAAAACCGGGAATATATCGCAGAAGTGCGTATTGCAAATGGCGATGAATATCATGGCAAAACAGTGGAAGAAGCCGGTTTGAGAAATCTCAAGGGATTGTTCCTGGTTGAAATTCTCCGCAATGACCAATCAATCAAACCAGTGAGCGCTTCAACGATACTCAGGGAAAATGATATATTACTCTTTGCCGGAGAAACCGAATCCATTGCAGAAATGGTTGAATCGCACAGTGGATTGCAATTGGCTGAAATTGGTATGTATGCCAAAAAATCGAACACTGCTATTATTGAAGTGGTTATTTCTTACAATTCGACCCTTGTATCGAAAACCGCAAAAGGCATTAATTTTCGCAGCCGTTATGATGCTGCAATTATTGCCATTCATCGTAATGGTGAACGGATTTCTGGTAAACTGGGTGAAGTCAAACTTTCAGCAGGCGATGTCTTGCTCCTTCTTTCAGGTGAAGATTTTATTCCTTTAACAAAGGATACTCAGGATTTCTATGTAATCAGCCGGCTGCAGGAATATAAAAAGCAGGATATTTTTAAGCAGGTTCTGCTGGTTGGAGGAATTCTTGCAGCCATTACGGCTTCAGCATTGGGCTTTGTGAAGCTTTTTACAGTCTTGCTTCTTTTATTGCTCATGATTTTGGGCCTTAAAATGGTTTCCCCAAAGGATGTGGCTAAAAGCATTGATTTCAACCTGATTATCATCCTGGCGCTCTCCATTTCGCTGGGAACTGCAATGATCCGGTCGGGAGTTGCAGCAAGCTTCGCAGATATATCCTTCAATGCTTTCAAACCATTTGGGATTGTAGGCGTAATGGTCGGAATTTTTCTGATCACCAACATGCTAACCTCTATCCTGGCAAATCCTGCCGCAGTAGCCATCACTTTTCCTGTCGCGATCAGTATGGCGGTGGAATTGGGGATCAATGCAAAACCCTTTGCACTGATTGTCGCATTTGCGGGAGCTACAGCATTTTTAACTCCCATTGGATATCAAACCAACCTGATGGTTTATGGTCCGGGAGGCTATAAATTCAAAGATTTCACACGTTTTGGCCTTCCGCTTTCACTCATGTATATGGTGGTATCAGTACTGGGTTTGATCTACCAGTTTGATATAAGACTTTACGAGTGAGAAAGGAATGACTGGTAATGAGTAAAATAAGGTAGGTTTCGACAGACACCGGAAATCAGGAAAATATGGGCAGATGATGAAAAGATCAGAAATACCGCCTTCAGGTAAAAGATATATATGACCAATTATCATAATGATCTACTTGACGTTGCTATCGTTGCAGCACTGAACGCCGGTAAGGCAATTCTTGAAATCTATCACAGCAAAGACTTTGAGATCGAATTAAAATCTGATCAGTCACCGCTCACAAAAGCCGACAGGGAGGCGCACCACATCATATCCAATACACTCAGACCGCTGGGGATACCTCTTCTCAGCGAAGAAAGTGTTGTCACTCCATATCAGGTACGAAAAGCCTGGACAAAATTCTGGCTGGTTGATCCGTTGGATGGCACCAAAGAGTTTATCAAACGAAACGGAGAGTTTACTGTCAATATTGCTTTAATAGAAGATAAAAACCCTGTGCTCGGAGTAGTATATGCACCGGTAAACGATGTCCTGTATTACGGCGAACAGCATCTTGGAGCATTTCGTATAGTTCATGCGTCATCAGAAAAATGGCAAAAGAATCTTGCAGGCTGCAAATTACCCGATAATATTCACAGTACACCTGGCATTGTTGTCAGCCGCTCACACCTTAATCCGGAAACATCTGTTTTTATTGAAGGTTTGAAAAGAAAATATCCCGATGCAAGAATAGTTACACGGGGTAGTTCATTGAAAATCTGCATGATTGCAGAAGGGGAAGCTGATATCTATCCCAGATTCGCACCAACAAATGAATGGGACACAGCCGCCGGTCACGCAGTTTTGAAAGCCGCAGGAGGTTACATTAAGGTTGCAGGAAGTAACACACAATCAATTACCTATAATAAGGAAAGCATGCTCAATCCCTGGTTTATTGCAGGCAGAAAAGAGTCGTATTAGAATAATACAAACCACATGACAAATAATCAGTCAGAAAGAAATATTTATACCGTTTTTGATCAGATACTTGGAAGAAGCGATAAAGAAAAATTATTGAAGCAGCATGCACGGGTCATCTGGATGACTGGTCTCAGTGGTGCAGGAAAAACCACCATTGCCCGTGGTATTGAGATCGAGCTTAACCGGAGGCTTTTCCTTACTCAGATACTCGACGGCGATAATGTCCGGACAGGAATCAATAACAACCTGGGATTCAGTCAGGAAGACAGGTATGAAAACATCAGGCGCATTGCCGAAGTGTCAAAATTATTCCTTCACTGCGGAATCATCTGTATCAACAGTTTTATAAGCCCCACGCAACAGATCAGGCAGATTGCCTACGATATCATCGGCCGGGAAAACATCATTGAAGTTTTTGTAAATGCACCGCTTGCCATCTGCGAAAACAGAGATACCAAAGGTTTGTATAAAAAAGCCAGGGAGGGCAAAATCAAACAGTTTACTGGTATTGACAGTCCTTTCGAGGCTCCATTATACCCTGATATTGAAATACATAGCGATCGGATCGGTGTAGAAGAATCCGTAAGTACATGCATGGATTTCATTCTGCCCATAGTTACCTATCAGGTACCAAGAGACTAAACTGCCTTCCTCACTTTACAGTCATTATCAATTGAACACCTTAACACTACATCACTTTTCACCATGTCGTTTACTTTGACGAACCTCAAAGAACTTGAGGCAGAAAGCATACATATCATCAGAGAAGTAGCTGCGGAATTCGAAAATCCTGTCATGCTTTACTCGATCGGGAAAGACTCATCAGTCATGGTTCGTCTTGCAGAAAAAGCCTTTTATCCGGGCAAGGTTCCATTTCCGTTAATGCATATTGACAGCAAGTGGAAATTTCGCGAGATGATAGAATTCAGAGACCGCTACGCCAAAGAAAATAACTGGGATCTGATCGTGCATTTTAATAAAAGAGGTTATGAAAACGGTATCGGTCCATTTACTCACGGCAGCAAAGTTCACACAGATATCATGAAAACGGAAGCCCTCCTCGATGGGCTTTCCAGGTATGGTTTCGATGCTGCTTTCGGAGGCGCACGACGCGATGAAGAAAAAAGCAGGGCCAAAGAACGAATTTTTTCATTCCGCGACCGCTTTCATCAGTGGGATCCTAAGAATCAGCGCCCTGAATTATGGGATATCTACAATGCAAAAGTACATAAAGGTGAATCAATCAGGGTATTTCCTTTAAGCAACTGGACTGAACTCGATATCTGGCAGTACATACGACTTGAAAGAATCCCTATCGTACCACTTTACTTTGCCAAAGAGCGACCGGTTGTAAAGTACAACGGAGCCATCATTCTGGTTGATGATGAACGCATGCCAAAAGAACTTGCAGATCAGGCAGTGATGAAAAAAGTACGTTTCCGTACCCTTGGCTGCTATCCACTCACAGGTGCCATTGAGTCGGATGCTGATTCCATCGAAAAGATCGTAGAAGAAATGATGGTGGCCACAAAATCCGAACGCACCACCCGCGTCATTGACTTCGACCAGGAAGGAAGTATGGAGCAGAAAAAGAGGGAGGGGTATTTTTAGGTGTGGTGCAGTGATGCAGTGTTGCAGTGTAGCAGTGTTGCGGTGTTGCAGTAGTTCGGTGTTGCAGTGGTGCAGTGGTCTAGTGTTGCAGTGGTTTACCCTGTAAAATGTGAGGTGCGAACTATTTACGTAAGATGCAGTTTTGCAATGGATTGTCTACATAATATGCAAGGAAAAATTATATAATACCGATGTAATTAAATAGAAAATAATTTCAGGAATAATTCAATCATTATGATTAAAATATTTAAAAGCAATTATAATGTTGATAAAGCAATTTGAAGATTTGGATATTTGAAAAATGGGAAGGGAAATTGTCAGAGATGTTTATTCTGATCTTGCTAATTGTAAGGATTCCGGATTCAGAAATCAGATAAATGATGCAGCAATTTCCATAATGAATAACATCGCAGAAGGATTTGAACCTGAAAGTCGGCGAGAGTTTCACCAATTTTTGAACGTTGCCAAGTCTTCCTGCAATGAAGTTAAAAATACGTATTATATCGCAGAAGACCTTAATTATTTATCTTCTGAAAAATACCATGACAGAAAAATCAGATGTGAGCACGAGAAAAATGCTATTGCCAAACTAATGTTCCATCTTAAAACAAAGTGAAGCACAGCATCCGCCAACAAGCCCACAACCCCGTACATCGGCGGACAAGTCACAGCATCACTGCAACACAGCAACACAGCATCACTGCATCACAGCAGCACAACAACACCCCCCCAATGCACTCCTCTACTACCAACATAACCCAATTCCTCGACCAGGATCAGAAAAAAGATCTCCTGCGCCTGTTGACTGCCGGCTCTGTTGACGATGGGAAATCGACACTGATTGGCCGCTTGCTTTTCGACAGCAAAAAAGTTTATGAAGACCATCTTTCGGCACTCGAACACGACAGCAAACGAATCGGCCATGCCGGCGAGTTTACCGATTACGCCCTTTTGCTCGATGGTTTAAAAGCTGAGCGTGAGCAGGGTATTACCATTGATGTGGCATACCGCTACTTCAGCACCAGTAAACGTAAATTCATCATTGCCGACACCCCCGGCCATGAGCAATACACGCGCAACATGGCCACCGGCGCCAGCACCGCCAACCTTGCCATCATCCTCATTGATGCCACCAAAGGTGTGATCACACAAACAAAAAGACACACATATATTGTTTCATTGCTTGGTATCAAACACGTGGTGCTGGCCGTGAATAAAATGGATCTTGTAAAGTACAATGAAAAAGTGTTCGAGGACATCTGCAACGATTACAGGGGATTTGTGTCCAGACTGAATATTCCCGATATTGACTTTATCCCGCTCGCAGCACTTCACGGTTGCAATGTGGTGGAAAAAAGCCCTGATATGCCCTGGTACAACGGCAAGTCCCTCCTTGAATTTCTCGAAACCGTGCATATTGGTTCCGACCGGAATTTCAACGACCTGCGCTTTCCAATTCAATATGTGTTAAGACCTGATCACGGTTTCCGGGGCTTTTCAGGAAAAGTTGCCTCAGGTATCATCAAAAAAGGTGACAAGGTAATGACCTTGCCATCAAGGAAGTTGTCCACTGTCAGGGAGATATTCACTTATCATGAAACTGCTGAACTTGCTTTTCCGCCGCAATGTATCACAGTTACCCTGGAGGATGAAATTGATATCTCAAGGGGAGAAATGCTGGTTCATCCTGATAACCTGCCAAAAATCCAGCGTCAGTTTGAGGCCATGGTCGTGTGGATGGACGAAGAACCTATGGACGTGCAGAAACAGTATTACTTAAAGCACAGCACAAATACCAACAAAGTGCGTATTGACAACGTACGTTACCGCGTTGATGTCAATACACTTGATAAATTACCGGTCAGCCATCTTTCACTAAATGAAATCGGAAGGGTTGTCTTTACAACTGCAAGGCCACTGATGTTTGACCTCTATATTAAAAACCGTCAAACCGGCTCATTCATACTGATTGATCCGGTCACCAACAATACTTCAGCCGTTGGAATGATCATTGAGCGTATGAATCCCGACGAAATCCAATCGCGTATCACTGATGTGGACAAGGAACGCATTTCCAGAGGACAGGGTCTGATAAACAATGATGAATATACCAGACGGTATAACCAGAAAGGTACCACTATCTGGATCACAGGATTTCATGGTAGTGGAAAAAATGAACTGGCCTTTACGCTCGAAAAGAGATTGTTCGACCTTGGCGCAACTGTAGTATTGCTCGAAGGCAGCACCGTCCGGTCAGGTATTTCGCGCGAACTCGATTTTTCTGCAGCCGACCGCGCTGAACACCTTCGCAGGGTTGCTCATATCTGCCGCTTGCTCAACGATCAGGGAATTATAGTCATATGCTCATTTATTTCACCCAGCGAAAGTATCCGCCGCCAGGTTGCCGAAATTATTGGTAAAGAACGCTTTCATCTGGTTTTTATGGATGCAAACCTTGATTTTTGCCGGCAAAACAGACCCGACCTGTACATGAAAGCCGAACAGGGATTGATAAATAAGTTGCCGGGCTTCGATGCTGAGTACGAACGCCCTGAAGATCCTCTGTTTATCTTCACACCGGAAGCCAACGGCCAAAACCCCGACCGCATCATCACCTGGCTCGGACAAAAAGGTATCTTTCCCGCAGGGTAGTTAACTGGTTTTTGTTTGATGGAAATTGTTGAAAAAACATCATTACTCCATTACTCCATCACTCAATCACTCCATCACTCCACCATAGCATCACCGCTTCACTGTATCACTGTATCACAACAATAACATGCATCACCTCAAAGCCTTCCTCTACTTCCTCAAAACCATCTACCAGCAGCGCTATGTGATTAAAAAACTGGTGATCAGAGATTTTCAGAAGAAATATTTAGGGTCTTATTTAGGGCTGCCCTGGGCGTTTTTACAACCGGCGGCATACATTATCTCATTATGGTTTGTTTTTTCTATTGGTCTTAAAGGTGGAGAAGCCAAAGAAGGCGCACCATTTCTGTTTTGGTTGATGGCAGGGATCATTCCCTGGTTCTTTATCAGTGAAAGTATTAATTCCTCTTCAAACTCTTTACTTTCTTTTGCTTTTCTTATCAAACAGATAGACTTCCGCGTTGGGATCATTCCGATAATTACAATCATGACGGCC
>CAYQRU010000047.1:0-25114 GCA_964419945.1 uncultured Bacteroidales bacterium
AACACACGGCGAAAAAATGAAATTCATCAATGCGCTGAATGAAACGCTGAAAGCTGAATTCCGACGTAATCCGGACACATTTATCTGGGGGCAGGACATAGCCAACCGCGACAAAGGTGGAATTTTTAACGTCACCAAAGGAATGCAGCAGGAATTCGGCATCGAAAGGGTATTCAATGCACCTATTGCAGAAGATTTTATTGTTGGAACAGCAAATGGTATGAGCCGTTTCGATCCTAAAATACGCATCGTGATTGAAGGTGCTGAGTTTGCTGATTATTTCTGGCCGGCCATGGAACAGGTTGTGGAGATGAGCCACGATTACTGGCGCAGCAACGGTGCTTTTGCCCCAAATGTGACCATCAGGCTTGCATCGGGCGGATATATAGGTGGTGGTCTTTATCACTCCCAAACCATTGAAGGTGCGCTTACTACTTTGCCCGGACTGAGAATTGTTTATCCATCCTTTGCGGATGATGCGGCCGGACTTTTAAGAACTTCCATACGCTCTGCAGGACCAACAATATTTCTGGAACCGAAGGCTTTATATAATGATCCTGTTGCCGAGACAATAGTTCCCGATGATTTTGAAGTTCCGTTCGGAAAAGCCCGAATAAGGAGAAAAGGAACAGACCTGAGCATCATCACTTTCGGCAACACAACACATATGTGTCTGCAGGTAGCAGAAAAGATAGAAAAAGAAAAGGGAAGAAATATTGAAGTAATTGATATCCGTTCGTTGATTCCCCTGGATAAAGAAAGCATTCTCGAATCCGTCAGGAAAAACGGTAAAGCATTAATCGTGCACGAGGACAAGGTATTTGCCGGTTTTGGCGGGGAACTTGCCGCCATCATTGCTGCCGAAGCATTTGAATACCTGGATGCACCTGTAAAACGTGTCGGGTCCACCTTCACACCTGTTGGATTTAACCGAATCCTGGAGAAAGCAATTCTTCCAAATACTGAAAAAATTTATGATGCAGTTGTTGAATTGCTCGAGTATTAAAATGCGATCTGATCCATAAGCTGGTAAGACAATCTTTCTTACATTGAAAAACAAACTGTAATCTCATTATTTCATATTGGTTCGAATATAAAAACAAAAACGCCCGTTCATGGGCGTTTTTGTTTTTATATCCATTGTTCACAAACATGGTTTGTAATGGGCTAAAGCCCATAGCTGCCTTTCGTTTTATTTTAGCCCGAACTACAGCCGGGGGCTAAGTAGATTGTTGCTCTTCAAATATTTATAGAGTATTTAGAATTATTCAGCAAAAGTACAACTGAAGTTTTGAATATTTGTGATCCTGATTATTTCCTGGCGCTATCCTGGATTTGTTTTTTACGCATGATCATGTCGTAAGCAATTGGAGTGGCAACAAACCACGATGAATAGGTTCCTACCATTATCCCTACGAGCAGAGCAAAAGAGAAACCACGGATAACTTCTCCGCCGAAAATGAAGATGGCTATCAACACCACGATGGTGGTACCGGCTGTGTTAATGGTACGACCCAATGTACTGCCGATGGCATCATTAATATTTGTTTTCAGGTCGCGCTTTACGTGCAGGGTCATATTCTCACGGATACGGTCGAAGATGATCACGGTATTATTCACTGAATAGCCAATGATAGTCAGAATGGCTGCAATAAATGCCTGATCAACTTCAAGGCTGAACGGTAAAATGCCATAAAAGACCGAATACAGTGAAATGACGATCAGAGAGTCGTGGAATAGTCCGGTAACAGCACCCAGTCCAAATTGCCAACGTTTGAACCTGAAGGCAATATAGGCAAAGATGATGATAAGTGCAAAAATTACAGCAATAACGGCAGCCTGCTTGATGTCGCGGGCAATGGTTGGTCCGACTTTCTGGGAACTGAGACGTCCGATAATTTTATCGTCATCATCAGAAGTAAAGTCGTCAAATGATACCGGATTCTTAAAAAATCCGCTGACACCTGTGTAGATCATTCTCTCGATGATCGAATCGGCTTCAGGAGAATCACGATCAATGAGATATTTGGTTGTGATCTTTACCTGATTGTTAGGGCCAAATGTTTTCACTTCAGGCGCTACACCGAATTCACTGGTCAATGCATTACGAATATCAATGGTTCTAACATCCTGGTCGAAGCGTATTACATACGTATGGCCGCCAGAAAAATCAACACCAAAGTTCAATCCCCTGAAAACGAGTGAGATAATACCAATTGTAACAACAGAAACTGAGAGTATGTAGGATATTTTCTTGAAATTTACAAAATCAAAATTGGTTCCTGAGAATAAGGTGCGGGTGAATTTATTGTCAAAAGTAAGTTTGCGGTTGTGATCCGTTTGCCAGGTAAATATCAGGCGGGAAATAAATATTGAGGTAAAAAGCGAAGAACATATCCCGATGATAAGGGTAGTGGCAAATCCCTGAACAGGACCGGTTCCGAAGATAAATAGTACAATACCTGTAAGGAGTGTTGTGACGTTACCGTCAATAATGGCGGAATAGGCGTTCTTATAACCATCTGCAATGGCTAGTTTCAATCCTTTGCCGTTTCGCAATTCTTCACGGATCCTTTCATAAATGATTACGTTCGAGTCAACTGCCATACCAAGGGTCAGAAGAATACCGGCAATCCCCGGTAAGGTTAGCACAGCGCCAAGCGAAGCCAGTACACCGAAAATGAAGAATATATTGGTCACAAGGGCAAGGTCGGCCACATACCCGGCTTTGTTATAATACAGCAACATATAAGCAAGTACCAGTATAAATGCAATAATGAAGGAGATTAATCCTGAAGAAATAGCTTCATTTCCCAGCGAGGGTCCGACAATTTCTTCCTGTATGATCCGGGCAGGGGCCGGCATTTTTCCTGATTTCAGAATATTGGCAAGGTCCTGGCCTTCCTGGATGGTGAAGTTGCCGGTGATCGAAGAACGTCCGCTGGGAATCTCATCATTTACACGTGGAGCGGAATACACATAACCATCGAGTACGATGGCAATTTGTCTTCCAATATTGTCACCGGTTAGCCTTCTCCATATCCTGGCGCCCTCAGCATTCATGGTCATGCTTACTTCTACCTGGTTCATCTGACTATAATCCTGGCGGGCGTCAATAATTACTTCTCCGGTCAGAGGAGCATCTCCTTCGCGCGTGGTTACTTTTAAGGCCACCAACTCAAGTACATTGGGTGCATTTGCTTCCGGCTTAACAGTCCATGCAAGTTTTAAATTTCTTGGAAATGACTCGTTTACAAGTCTTAACATACGATTTACCCTTGCTGTGTCCTTAATGGCTGCATATCCAACTGTGGCACCTTCCCGCGGGTAAATATTTCCGTCATCACCCTGATAGAATGCAGGTTGCAGGTAAACGAACAAAGGATTTTGTTTTTCCCATTCTTCGCGGGACTTATCAGCTTCTTTGCCGGCATCCGTTGTATCTGAAGCCATGATGTCTTCAAGTGTTTTTGCTGTATCGGCAGGTTGGGATTCAATGTCCGTTGTTTCGCGTGCTGGTTCAGCAGTAGTTTCTGCCTGTGCTTCAGGTGTGGTTTCAGGTAATATAGTCTCACGCTCCCGGATAGTACGAAGTTTGTTATTGGCTTCAGTAAAATACTGTGCCACTTCATTGAATTGATATGTTTCCCAGAATTCAAGCTGTGCAGTTCCCTGCAAAAGTTTCCTGACACGTTCCGGTTCCTTGATACCGGGTAATTCCACAAGGATTCTGCCTGATGCAGGTAATTTCTGGATATTAGGCTGAGCCACACCGAACCGGTCAATACGGGTGCGCAGGATGTTGAAAGAACGGTCAATGGCGCCATCTACCTCTACCCTGATCAAATCTACAACCTCAGAGTTGCTGGAATTATAGCGGATGCGATCCTTGAACTCCGGTGCGTTGATAAAAATTGCAGCAAGGCTTGCATTCGGGTCAATTTCATTGAAAGATTCTGCAAAAAGGGTCAAAAAATCAGTCTGGCTTGTTCTTTCCTTTTCAGCAGCTCTTACCAGTGCCTGCACAAACACAGTATTGTTGCTATTGCCTGCCAGAGACCTGATGATGTCGGCGCTGGAGATTTCCAGGGTTACATTCATCCCGCCTTTCAGATCAAGGCCAAGATTTATTTCACGTTCCTTACTTTCCTTGTAGGTATATTTTCTGACCAGGATATTATAAACAACCTGATTGGACATTGAATCTAAAAAGTACCTTTCGCGCGATTTTGCGATGGAATCGTACAAATATGTCTCTAAGATGGCATCTCCTTCTGAAAGCCTGGCTGCAAGCAAACGTGCTTCTTCATTGTGAGCATATTCGTCAGCTTTACGTTCAACACGTGTGGTTACAAAAGTGAATGATAACTGGTAAAGACAAACCAGCGCAAAAGCGATGGCAAAAAACTTAATGGCTCCTTTACTTTGCATTTGTAATCTGATTTAAGAATATCGAAAATAACTACCTTTGTTTTTTTGAGGGTGCAAAGATAGAATTATAGCCGTTAATAAAACACTTATCATTATCTAAAAATTTTCCTGACCCTCAGATTAAGTGTTCATTGAACCCTTTCATCACTAACTTTTACGCCTGTGAACATGTTTTTTAAAATCCCGGGGAAAATTCTTCAAACCTTCAGGAACGCTGTTGTTTTTCTGTTTTTTGTAATGTTTTTTTTCTTAGCTTCTGCCGCAAAAGCTCAATTCGTCAACGATTTTGGATTCAAACGAAGCACGAAGGTCCCTGTTTATGATTCCACAAATAAGCTGTTTGACCTTGCATGGACAGGTGGTTTGAATGCCTGCCAGGTTCATCTTTTTGATCTGAATTCTGACCAGTTTCAGGATCTGGTGATTTTTGACCGGCATGGAAACAGGCTGCTTACCTTCCTGAACGATGGTTCGGATAGCGAATATGCTTTCAGTTTCGCCCCGGAATACATCGGACTTTTCCCTGACCTGGAGCAATGGGTACAGTTTATTGATTTTGACAATGACGGAAAGAAAGACCTTTTTACTTACATAACCGGGGGAATCAGGGTTTTTAAAAATATCTCAGATACGGCGATCCGTTTTACACAAATAACTGAACCTTACCTGCGTACCCGGTTGGTAAATAATCAATTGATCAATCTTTTTGTGACAAGTGTTGATTATCCTGCCATCGTAGATATTGATTCTGACGGTGATCCAGATGTACTGACCTTTTGGGGATTAGGTACTTTTCTGGAAAAACACTCCAACCAATCCAAGGAATTTTACGGACACTGCGATTCACTTGAATTCAGGAAAACAGAGTATTGCTGGGGTTACTTTGCCGAAAGCGACGAGTCGAATGCTATAACCCTCGACACCTGTCTCGAGCTGAAAAATGCCGGCGCACTTCCTTCCGCATACAGAAATAAGGACGACAGGCACACAGGTTCCACATTGCTGATGCTTGATATGACTGGCAACGGCCTGAAGGATCTTATCCTTGGCGATATTGATTTCCCGGGTTTAACGCTACTTAAGAATGGTGGTACGGCAGATTCAGCCTTTATCACAGGCATTGATACACTATTTCCTTCGAATACCAGGCCGGTTCAGCTTTTTTCTTTTCCGGTGGCTTGCTTTAATGATGTTAATAATGATGGAGTCAGTGATCTGCTGGTCTCGCCGTTTGATCCGGGCATGAAGCGATCAATGCACCACAGATGCCTGTGGTTATATAAAAATACCGGTTCAAACCAAAATCCGGTGTTTGTATTTGAACGGGAAGATGTATTCCAGCACCGGATGATTGATGCAGGCTCTGGTTCCATGCCCGTGTTGTACGACCTTGACGGTGATGGTCTTTCCGATTTATTTATTGGCAATTATGGATATAACGACACCTGCTACTATGATCAGTTTTATATTTTGAAATGTAAATACACATCAAAACTGGCATATTACAAAAACACAGGAAGCCTGAACAATCCTTCTTTCACACTTACTGAAAGCGATTTTGCAAACCTTTCTGCACTCAATCTGCGAGCGATATATCCAACCTTCGGCGACATTGACAACGATGGCAAAGCCGAAATGATCATTGGCAATGAAGACGGCAGCCTGTTGCTTTTTAAAAATCAGGCAGATCGTGGCTCACCCCCGGTATTTGTACTTAATGATGACAATTATCAACAAATAAAGGTAAGCAGTTTCAGCGCTCCACAACTCATTGATCTGAACAGTAATGGATTGCCTGACCTTGTGCTGGGCCAGCAAAATGGTAAGCTGAGTTATTATGAAAACCAGGGAAATGCTGTAAATCCTCAGTTTGTGAAAATTACTGATACCCTAGGAGGAGTTAACGTTACTGACCCACAATTATCTTATACCGGCCATAGTATTCCTTGCTTTTTCAGGGATGCTCAGCAGGTACTGAGGCTGTTTGTAGGGTCAGAATCCGGGCGCATCTTTTATTATAAAGATGTAGAAAATAACCTGGGCGGAAATTTCACCCTGGTGGAAGAGCGCCTGGCTTCCATCAACGAAGGAATCAGGACAGCCCCGGCCATCGGATATTTGACTGGAACAACTTACCCGGACCTTATTACAGGTAATTATGGAGGTGGACTATCATATTATCAGGGAATTATGCCGGAAGCTCATGGCATTTTTAACCTTCGCAGGAATGCTTTTGGTGAATTTGATATTTATCCAAATCCCGCATCAACATTCCTTATACTGAATATCAGTATTGGTACTGAAAATACTAAAGCATCACTTCAGGTTTTTGACCTGACCGGCAGGTGTGTATTTGAATTGCAAAATTTGAATTCAGGACGCAACAATTTTAATGTATCTGGTTGGTATAATGGAATGTACATATTTTCTGTCACATTTGAAGATAGCTATGGCAAAGTATGGTGGAGCCGGAAGAAACAATTAATCAATCAATAATCACAGGGTGGTCGCAAGTGTATGCAAATGAATAAAGAGTGAAATTGCCTGTGAGTGGTAGCTGGGATAAAATGATAAACAGCAATTTTTCTGCTTAAACTGGCCAATGAAAAAGACCTGTGATAAAAGATATGCAAAGCAAGAGCACCTGCTCATGCAGGTGCTCTGCTCTGATCAAAAAAAACGGAGGTTTATGATCTGGAACAATTATAACGCTTTCCGGCAATTTTAGTTCAACAGGCGGGTCAGATTTCATTTTTTACCTGGAAACCCTTAGTGCTTGTTGAAAGTAAACTTATTCAACCTTGAACAACTCATCATGAAGCCTGGTGTTTACCTTCACCGATATAACTTTCAGATCGAAAGTCTGCGGACCCATGGATTGCTTCAGCAAGAACGGAAATTTTACACCCTCAACTTCCCTGTAATCGGTGTATTCAGTGACAACCGTCGGATTCATTGATTTGATTTTCAATCCGGTTTCAACATCATAATAATGGGTCTCAGATTTCCCTGAAGGAAAACTAATTTCCATCTTATATGCATCCCTGCCATTTAAGCTCTCTATTCCCAATAAATTACGCCTGATCCCATACTTATCGTAATCGAGTTCGATATTTATAACAGCCTGAAATTTAAGCTCTTCAAGCATTTCTCCTTCAATTGGCTGATTACCCATTGGGGACATGGCAACTGCTTTTACGCCATCATAAATCTGTGTTGTAAAAATTGTACCGGCACTTCCGATTTCCATTCTGAATTTATCAGGCGCTTTCAGATAGGTATCAAAATTCAGTGACATACCCTGCATTTCAGTTGTGGCAGATATGCTGACATCTTTCATTTCTTTCAGTTTGCTCGCTCCACCAATGGCATTGATGTATGCTTCGGTTACTTTATCTGCTGTCATATCTGCCGGCACAGGTTTAAGGCGTTTCGAGGGATCGTATTCAATTCCATCCTCATCGAAATACAGGATACGGCCATCGGAAGAAAACTTTTTCAAACCTTCAGCAATCTCCGATGCTTTTCCAACTACAAGTATATTGGCATTGTCGGGGAATAAATATTTATTTGCGGCATTGAGTATATCATTTTCATTGATGGCTGCAAGACGTTGCAGATAGGTGGCATAATAATCTGCAGGCAGTCCGTACCTGGCAATATTCAGTGCAAAGTTTGCAACTGTCTGCGGATTTTCAAGTGATAATGCAAAATTGCCATTCATCTCATTTTTATAAAGATTCATTTCTTTAAGCTGAACCAGTTCATGACGCAAACGATTGATCTCATAAAGAATTTCATGTACTGCACTGTCGGTGACACTGTTTCTCACATCCGTGGAAGCCACAAACGAGCCGATGAGCTTATCACTGTTCAGACTGGAGTATGCACCATATGTGAAGCCGTGGGTTTCGCGAAGATTATTAAACAGCCTCGAGGTTCCTCCGCCCAGAATACTATTCATTACCCTAGCAGTGATGATATCTTCGGCGCCTGGTTTCAGTTCCACAGGAAAACTTACGCGTATAACCGACTGCACAGCATTGGGGCGATCTACAATAGCCACACGTGTTCCCCTGGGTGGCAAAGGGGTCGGATAGTTTTGACGTGGAACTGTCCCACGCTCCCAGCTACTAAAATGACTATTGATGAGTTTTTTCACATCTTCATACTTCACATCTCCCACAACAGCCATGTAGGTAATCTCAGGTTTGAAATACGTATTGTAAAACTTTTCACAACTTTCAAGGGTAATGTTATCAATACTTTTCTCAGTAATGTTCAAACCATAGGGATGCTTGCTTCCATATAACAAAACATTGTTAACACGCGATGCTATTGCACCCGGATCATTCTTTGCAGCCGACAGACCCGATAAGGTTTGTGTTTTGATCCTGTCAAAATGTTCCTGTTCAAAACGGGCATTGATGATTACATCCGCAATAAGTTCGGTGAGGGTGGCAGTGTGCCTTGAAAGGCCTGAAGCATATACTCCGCCGGCACTCGCGCTCATGGAAGCTCCGATGAAATCAATTTCATCGTCAATCGTTTCCTTGCTGCGCTTCGCAGTGGCTGTTCTGAGCATTTGCCCTGTAATATCGGTTAAACCGGCCAGTTCGCTGTCAAACACAGGATCGTAATCAAAAACGAGAGAAAAGGTTACACGGGGAATTTTGTTGTTTTCGACCACAAAAACACGCAGGCCATTTTCAAGAGTAAATGATTTTGCTTCGCCAATTTCAATACGGGGTGCCTGGCCGGGTTCAGGTTTTTTTGAACGGTCAACCTGAGCAAAACCAACTGAAAATATGACTGCAATAACAATTGTTAAAAGTAATTTCTTCATGATGATGTCCTCCGGTTATTGTTGGGATTTTGGTAAATAATGCAGCACTACACGATTTTCTTCTCTCAGATATTCTTTGGCCACACGGTTAATATCGTCAAGGCTGACTTTCATGTAGTGATCAATTTCAGTGTTGATAAGTCCGGCATCACCATAGAAAATATGGTATTCGGCGAGGTTGTCTGCGATGGTCGACATACGTGCATTTGAAGTAACAAAATTAGTTTCAGCCATATTTCTGGCTTTCTGGTATTCGCGTTCACTGACTCCTTCATCCAAAACAATTTTAATCTGCTCGTTGATGGCATTTTCCAGTTCGTTCACATCAACGCCCATATTAGCAATTCCAAAAACAAGGTAAAGCCCCGGATCGGCAAGAGGAAAAGGAAAAGAAAAAACGGCAAGGCCTTTCTGCTGGTCGTCAACTATTGCTTTGTACATTCGTGAACTTTGCCCGCCGGAAAGAATACTTGTCAGCATTTCAAGCGGATAACTATCGGGATGTCCTTTTTCGGGGATTCGATATGCCTGGATCACAGCCGGTAATTGAATATTATCATATACAATATCTCTTACTTCAGCCTTTAGAGGAGGTTCAACAACATTGGGTCGGTACAGATCAGCTTTTCCGGCGGGAATATCAGCGAAATACTTTTCAACCAGATTTTTTGTTCTGGTAATGTCAATATCTCCTGCAATGGCCAATACAGCATTGTTTGGAACGTAATATGTTTTATGGAATTCCTGAAACTCTTTCAATTGAGCCTGATCAATGTATTGTACTGAACCAATAGGCGTCCAGTTGTAAGGATGTTCGACATAAGCTCTTTTAAATACTTCTTCAATGATAGAACCGTAGGGTTGGTTGTCGTAATTCTGGCTGCGTTCTTCTTTCACAACACTACGCTGGGTTTCAACACCAACGCTGTCAATAACGAGATGAAGCATACGCTCAGATTCCATCCAAAGCCCAAGTTCAAGCTGATTGGAAGGCAGCAGTTCATAATAATGTGTTTTGTCCTGCGTAGTATATGCATTGACCTGCCCGCCGGCATCCTGCACAATTTTAAAATACTCACCCCGGGAGATGTTTTCAGATCCTTCAAACATAAGATGTTCCATGAAATGAGCAAAACCGGTACGGTCAGCCCTTTCATTTTTCGATCCTACATGATAGGTAACGGTAACAGCCACTATGGGTGTGGAATTGTCCTGGTGCAGGATGACGTGCAACCCGTTTTTAAGGGTGTACTCCTCGAAAGCTATCCTGCGCTGCTGAGCAGAAAGCAAACCAGTAAACAGCAGCAAAGCTGCAAAAAGTAACAATTGTTTTTGTTTCATGATCATGAATGTATTTAGGAATGGTAAAAAGGATGAAAATAAAAGATAAACGTTGTTGACGGAACTGCAAAAATACCTAATTCAAAACAGGTGAATGTTGTAATAATGTTAAATTTTACTAAATCAACGAATGATCATCAGGCATGAGTGCTTCTGCCCCGTTCTTTTTATGCGTTTGTTTTGCTTTTCCTGAACAACGGATATAACATATTGTCTTTGATAACCAACACCAGCGCAATAATATAGAAGCTGTCCAGCAGCAGTAAATAGAAGAATTTCTGTAGTTCAGAAACGTGGTAACCTGTGAGCAAAATCAGAAAAACGATCTGGAAGAGATAATAAATTCCAAAATTCGTTCCAAGTGAATGTAAAGCCTGTTTTCTGTGAAGCACAAGAAAAAGAAACAATTGCCATGACAGTATTATGACAAAAGGTTGTAAAATGCCGCCAAAGGCCTGGGGGAAAGAAGCCTTACGCTTGTCAATTAAAGTTCTCACCCTGAATTGATAAGTCATATTTTCCTTTTCGATCACAATACTGGTTTCCTTTTTGATAACGCTTAACACTGTATTGGTTCCTACAGCCAGCATTCTTGCGTATAAAACCTCAACCCCATATTGCCACCCCACAAAAACCAGCAATGTGATGGTGATGAGTGTGATTATTTTAAGACGTAAAGAAGTTAGCACTGGCATTGATCTTTCAAATTTGGTTGCTGATTAAAAATTTCATGTTTTGTAACAAAGACCGAAGAGTTATCTCAAACTATCATTATTTCACAATTACCTGATTATCAATATTTCTGTAACGCCACATCCAGATAAGGAATACGAGGAATCCGAACAGGATGTTCCAAAGGTAGTCATGAATATCGTAAAACAGATGGTTATAGTACTTACCTATAAATCCCATGGTATAGAATCTGAAATTGTTCACCACAAAAACTGATAAGACAAAAATTGCCAGGGTGATAATCCTTTGATACCATCTCACCGGCGAAAATATGCTCAGATAAAAAACAAAAATATAAAAACTATATGCCGTGCATTCCATAATGACTTCCATTGTATAGCCTCCCACCGTTATCTTCGGAAAACCAGGGCTTTGAACCGGAATGAACAACAGTTTGCCAAAGGACACTGCTGAATTTAAAGTAAATCTGACAAAAAAATCCTGTACTTCTGCTCGAAATGCAGGCAAATGCAAAATTGCACTGGTGACAAGCCAAAGTACGACTGCAATCAGTAGTGGAAGAAAATGCCGGAGAAATCTCCGGAAGGCCTCTTTCTTTTCTAATTTCTCATGGTATTTTGATGCAACAGCTTTTCTATCAGTCTTTTTTGAAGAAGGCATTCAATAACTATTTTTATGAGAGTCTGACGATTTAGATTCAGGGCTCAAAAA
This sequence comes from uncultured Bacteroidales bacterium, assembly GCA_964419945.1. Lineage (GTDB taxonomy): Bacteria > Bacteroidota > Bacteroidia > Bacteroidales > JAAYJT01 > JAAYJT01. Next base: position 12,023 of record CAYQRU010000047.1, read on the forward strand.
TAAAAAAAATTATACGTATCCGACCCAAAACCTTCCCGTGAAATCTCTCACTCAGGATTGAAGTGGAGCTTAATCCCGGAGCCAGAAGCCAAAGACAAAAATTCCAGTCTGAGATAAAATCACACGAAAGTCTAAAAAGTGACAAATTATTTTTCGCTCAAAAATCTGGTGAACATCTCATTGGCAAGTATATGGCGGCGTGACCGATAATTATATATTTGCATCAAAATACCGTAAACAATGCTAAAAGTCTTCTCTCATTCCGTTCTTCATATAATTCTTCTGTTGGTTTTTACTGAGTTTTCATCTGCTCAATACTTTGTCGGTGGGAATGAACCATCGTCGCAGCGCTGGCGACAAATCCACAGCAATTCCTTCAGGCTGATCTATCCGGTAACATGGGAAAACAAGGCACAGGAACTTGCAAATTATCTTGAATCTATCAAACATCCGGTAAATAATACTCTGCATTCAGAACCATCGGCTATACCTGTAATACTTCATAACCAGTCCATGCTCAGTAATGGATTTGTGATGTGGGCACCAAAAAGGATCGAGATGGTTACTACTATTCCATACGATAACATGGCCACTGACTGGATGAAACATCTTGCACTTCATGAATATCGTCATGTTGTACAGATTGAGGCAATAAACCGGTCAACAACAGGATTTTTCTCCGGAATATTCGGACAACACATCACCGGATCAGTGGCTGGGCTGCACCTGCCGCTCTGGTTTCTTGAAGGTGATGCAGTGCTTATCGAAACAGCAATGTCGGGAACTGGCCGGGGCCGTATCCCATCATTTACCATGCCCCTCACTGCGCAGTTGCTTGAAAAAGGAACATACAGTTACGATAAAGCCATGATGGGTTCTTACCGCGATATGATCCCTGATCATTATACACTTGGTTATCATTTGGTTGCCAAAACTCAAAGCCAATATGGTTTTGAACCGTTTCTTCAATCCCTGTATGCCGTTGCCCGAACACCCTTCCTGCCAGCCTCTTTTTCAAGAGGGCTTAAAAAAACTACCGGAATGAATGTTGCAGGCTTATACCGTGCTACCATGAGTAAACTTGAAGAAGAGTGGAAAGCACAAAACCATCAAAGTCTGGTTTCAGACTTTAAGAGAATTGATACGAATAAGAATTCTGATTATGCTGACTATATCAATCCTCATTATATAGATGACACCACTTTTATTGCTTTCCGCACATCTCCCGCAGATATCCCCCGGCTGGTTCTGATCGGTCGTAATGGTTCTGAAAAAACAATTTTCACTCCTGGTTACGGATTTTATGACTTTTTAAGTTACAGCAACGGCATTGCAGCCTGGGCAGAGATTACCACCGATCCACGCTGGGAATACCGCAACTGGAGCAATATCAGGATTTTTGAGCTGGAAACACGAAAAAGCCGGTTAATTACACATACATCGCGACTTCAATCACCCATGCTTTCACCCGACGGTTCGCAAATAGCAGCCATTGAAGTAACCGATCAGAACAACTGGGCATTGGTGATTCTTAATACTAAAGACGGGAAGGAGTTGTTCCGGATTACTGATCCCGGTATTGATTTTCTGTCAGAACCTTCATGGAGTGATTGCAGCCAGGCTATAATTGCCATAGCTTTTACAGAAGGTTTAGGGAAAACAATTGTTAAAACAAACATTCTTCAACCAGGTTTTGAACCATTGTTTGATGCCGGATACAGCGAAATCAGTGAACCGGCGATCTCTGAATGCATTGTCTATTTCACCGGTACCTGGAGTGGCCGTAACGAGCTATATGCATGGCACATTGAAGAAAAACAACTTTACCACTTGCTTTCATCTGAATTTGGTGCTACCTGCACTGCCTTTTCTGATGATAAGTCAAAAATTCTCTTCTCGGAATATACTGCTGAAGGTTACAAAATTGCTGAATGTAGCTCTGTTCAAAAAATACCCGTTGATTTAAAGGATTTAATCAACTCCTTATTACCTTTATATGAGCCTGCCTCTCAATCCATTCAGGTGAATATAGACTCCTTGCCTGAGACTTTGACCAGATATGAACCGGAAGAATACAAAAAAGCACTTAACAGTCTGAATTTCCATAGCTGGATACCTGTTTCACTGGATGTGGAAGAAATCAGCTCACAACCGGGGATTACAGCTTTTTCTCAAAACCTGCTCGGAACCACCATCATGGCCATAGGATACGAATATAATTCCAGAGAACGTGGAAATAAAGCCTTCATGGATTTAATCCTCCAGGCATGGTATCCGGTTTTTGATTTCCGCTTTGAACTTGGAAGAGAGGACCGTTTATACAAGAATGGTGATGCCGTTGTAAAATTTAAAACGGACTTTGCAAAAGTTGATGCCGGTGTCAGCCTGCCCCTTTCTTATAACCATAATGCATGGATTTACGGACTTATTCCCCGTGTGAGCACTTCCCAGGAATTGTATTGTAATCAGAGGTCAGGCCAGTATTTTACTGAGGGATTACGTTCACTCTCTTATTCTTTATCCTTGTATACTTACCGCAGGATGGCCTTACGCGATCTCTACCCACGGTTGGGGGTATCAACAGCTTCCGGTTTCAGTCATACTCCGTTCAGTTATGTTGGTTCTTTTACCGATCGCAATGCAGGCGAAATCATGTTTGGAGCCGTATCCGTTTTCTTTCCCGGGGCATTAAAGCACCATAGTTTTCGCATTTATGCAGGATTTCAGGACAGGAATATTAAATATGCCTATTTCGGTGATAAAATTCGCCTTGCACGCGGATATTCAGAGGAACTTAATGAACAAATGGTAACGCTATCGGCAAGTTACTCTTTTCCATTCTCATATCCGGACATCGCAGCAGGTTCGATCATTTATATCAAACGGCTGAAGGCTAATATTTTTGCAGATCACAGCTCGGTTCACTACCAAAGAAATAAACGATCATTAAATTCGTATGGTATTGATATTGTGGCTGATGCCCATTTGTTGCGTATGCCCATGCCTTATGAACTTGGATTAAGAACTATGTTTACCGGCAGCAATCGTAAGTTTGCTTTTGAATTTATATGGAGCGTTGATTTCTATGCAGTCGGACAGGCCTTTCGAAAAGGAAGAAATGTGGTGCCAGGGTACTGAATTGAATTAATTCGAAATTGTCAGATGAACCTGTCAACAAAGACTTTTATTCCGAAAATAATTCACCTGAGCAATAAAAAATGCATTCACTGATGAAGATTCGGAAGAAATCAAATAACAGGCTATTATAAGTTCTGCTTAAAAAGTGAGATACTTCGGGTTTTAAGCAACTGCTTGTCTGAACAAATAACCTGCAGGCAGAGATATTCACTGTATGTTCTTTCAATTTTACCCAATAACGCCAATCATTGACGCTTACAAGGCTAACCGAACTTTGAACACTCAATTGGTGCATACGGGATCAAAATCTGATGAACCGAATATCCTCAGTATTTTCTACCAGGTGTCCGTGAATAAAATATATGATTACGAATTGATTATGTGAATGCTGGTATTTGCAGCGCAATAATTGGCAGGCGTTATCCGTTAGTGGCAATACCAGAGGTAGTAATGGTCTGTCCGACAAAAAGCTATATCAATTGCTTTGTTTAAAACTCCTGTGAAGTATGAACATCATTACTTATGAATTTATTCAAACAATAATATTTAACTTCCAGAATAACTTTCCACTTAATAATCAGATTGATTTGACCATTTATTAATTATAAATTATCATACTATGAAATGTCCGGTTTGTACAAATATTGACTTATTAATATCTGAGCGGCAAGGGATTGAAATTGATTATTGCCCTAATTGCAGAGGTATCTGGCTTGACCGGGGAGAGCTGGATAAGATGATTGATAAGGCATTGTCCAGCGAAAAAGGTGGTCCTTTTTACCAACAGACTCAACAGCACATGAAAGATTACAGACATCATGATTCTCACGATTATTACAAACATCGTAAAAAGCACTGGTTGAGCGATCTGTTTGATTAACTGTTGCACTTATCGCAGCATGTCGGATCAGGGATAATTCTTCATTATGCGACTTTACATACAGATGCATCTAAATGTAAAATATCTTAGTATACTTACTCTTTCCAAAGATTTTCAGGATTGAAAACTCCTCAATCATTCCGGTTAAATTTATGAATGTCAGGCATGTACCCTAAATCAGGTACTTACTTGCTGATTTAAAACAGGAAATTTAACCTGACAACGAACCTTTGTGCTATTATCTTGTTTAATATTTCTAAGAAAATATTAAACATAAATTGATCAATACATGAAATCTGTCGCTCTTCCAGCACTCTCGTTTCTGCTTTTATCGATCCATACTTTATTAACGGCTCAAACAGGAACCATACGCGGAAGGGTTTTCAACGAGAAAACCAATGATCCGTTACCCTTTGTCAATATTGTCATTTACGGAACCAATATTGGATCAACATCCGATCTTGATGGTAATTTCCTTTTCACAGGAGTGCAACCTGGTTTTGTAAAACTCTCGGCATCATTTGTTGGCTTCGAACCAGCCTTTACACCTGAGTTTCAGGTTACCAACGCGAGAACCTCCACCATCGAAATTCCGATGCGTGAAATGGTGATCCAGCTTGAACAGGTTGAAGTCAGAGCCAGTTTATTCAGACGCAGGGAAGAAAGTCCGGTTTCGATGCGCACGCTTGGCATACAGGAGATCGAAAAAAATCCTGGTGGAAACCGCGATATCAGCCGGGTAATTCAATCACTTCCGGGTGTAGCATCCACCCCGGCATACCGTAATGATGTGATTGTGCGGGGTGGCGGCCCCAGTGAAAGCCGTTTTTATCTGGATGGTGTTGAAATTCCCAACCTCAATCACTTTGCAACGCAAGGTGCTTCAGGTGGGCCGGTAGGTATAATTAATGTTGATTTTATCCGTGAAGTTGATCTGTATTCCGGTGCTTTTCCAGCTAACCGCGGCAATGCATTGAGTGCCATACTTGAAATGAAGCAGGTTGATGGGAATCCTGATAAAATCAATTTCAGAGGATCAGTTGGAGCTTCCGACCTGGCACTTACGCTTGACGGGCCGGTCAACGAACGTTCAAATTTCATTTTTTCAGCTCGTCGCTCCTACCTCCAATTTCTTTTCGATGCGCTTGGCCTGCCTTTCCTTCCAACATATAATGATTTCCAGTTCCGTTACCGGACAAATTTCGATACCCGCAATCAGTTAACCGTGATCGGGCTGGGAGCCATTGACCAGTTCAGGCTTAATACGGGTCTCGAAAATCCTGACGAAAGTCAGCAATATATACTCGATTATCTTCCTGTGAATGAACAGTGGAATTATACCCTTGGTGCAGTTTACCGGCATTTTTCCAACGATGGAAGCCACATGTTCGTGATAAGCCGTAATATGTTACGTAATTCTGCCTTTAAATACCGTAACAATGATGAAACTCTTGGCCGGATCCTGGATTATGACTCAGATGAGATTGAAAATAAATTCCGTTATGAACGCAACCGGACTTTTAATGGGTATCGTATCAATTATGGCGCAGGTACTGAATATGCAAAATATTTCAATGTAACCTCCCGGCAGCTTTTTGTAAATAACGACCTGCTGAACCTCAAATATGATTCTTTCATTGACCTGTTCAAATGGAGTGTTTTTGGCCAGGTCAGCAAAAGCGTACTCAACGAACGGTTAAACCTTTCGCTGGGATTACGTGCTGATGCAAACAGCTATTCTGGGAGCATGTCTAATCTGCTTGATCAGCTTTCACCCCGTTTTTCGGCATCTTATCAATTGACAGAAAAATTCTTCCTGAACTTCAACAGCGGCAGGTTTTACCAGTTGCCGCCTTATACCTCACTTGGTTACCGCGACAGCCTCGGTGTGTTGGTAAACAAACAGAATAATCTGAAATATATATCTGCTGATCATATCGTAGGCGGTGTTGAGTTTCAGCGTAACAATGATGCAAGATTTACAGTTGAAGGATTTTTTAAGAATTACAGAAATTATCCTTTCTCGGTATTGGATTCTATCTCCATTGCCAACAAAGGAGCCGATTACGGCGTATATGGTGATGAAGAGGTGACTTCCTCTTCGAAAGGCCGTGCGTATGGTATGGAAGTTTTAGTGCAGGAACGCGACCTGGCTGGTTTTAACCTCATTCTCTCATATACTCTTGTCAGAAGTGAATTTCAGAACAATTCTGACGCTTACACACCATCATCGTGGGACAACCGCCATATTCTGAACCTGACCGTGGGACGCAAATTAAAACGCAACTGGGATGTCGGTGCTAAATGGCGTTTTGTCGGCGGAGCACCCTACACTCCCTGGGACAAAGAAAAATCATCAGGTATCGCAGCATGGTCAGCCAACAGCAGAGGATATCCGGACTTCAGCAGGTTCAATTCTCTCAGGCTCGGCAATTTTCATCAACTCGACCTCCGCGTTGATAAATCATATTATTTTAACCGATGGACCCTCATGCTGTACATAGATATTCAAAATGCATATAATTTTAAGGTAACTGAACAAAACGTTCTCGTAAGAACATTTGATGAAAGCGGCAATCCTATTGTGAACCCGGATGGTCGCTATGAGCTGAGGGAGCTTAAAAACACGAGTGGAACAATACTACCCACCATCGGAGTGATATTTGAATTATAAACAGTATTACCTTGCAACACCATGATTTACAGGTCTAATCATGATGAAGTCAGGCATAGAAAATAAATCAGCAGCAAGATCATTTTTTTCATTCTGTTCATACAATATATAAACCTTAACCCATGAATAAAAAATCATTTACAGCCATTGCTTCCATTTCAGTTGTATCCATTGTGTTGATGGCATTCCTGTCGGCACATGAATCAGATACACAGAAGAAACAGTCCCATCCCGATGCTCCCGGGATCATCCGCACCAATGCAGATGGAAAAGGTATGGAAATAATCATAGAATTTGTTAAAGGAAAAGCCCATAACTATCCTTTGATGGCTGTCTGGATCGAAGATCTGGACAGCAATTATATTCAAACGCTGTATGTTTCAAAATCTGTTGCAACAAGTACTTTTGCCAAAGGAAAAGCGGAATGGGGGCATTGGGAGCAGGCCGTAGTGCGACGTCCCGCTGCCCTGCCCTACTGGAGCCATAAGTATGGATACAGGGCAAACGATGGCCTCTATCTGCCCACCAGCGAGAATCCGGTTCCCGATGCTTACACAGGAGCTACTCCAAAGTCTGATTTTATTCTCATGAGCCGTACCAATGACAAACTTAACGATACGTTCAGAGTGCTGCTCGAAATAAATCAACCCTGGGATTGGAACGATTACTGGACCAACAATAAATATCCCGGCGATCCTGAATACAAAACATCCAGCCAGCCGGCAGTGGTGTATGAGACCCTTGTTGATTTAAAAAATGAAAGTAAAGAGTTTGAAATGAAACCCATAGGCCATAGCCACTATTCCGGCAAAGATGGAAATCTCTACAGTGACCTGACTACTCTCACATCCGCACTTGAAATTACAAAAAGAATCATAGTGAGATTCCCATAATACACCAGTAACTCCTGACTCAACGATGTTAACTTTGTCCTGGAGATTGAAATTACACCGATCATTGGTCTTTCAGGCACCGCACCGAATAACCAAAATCTTTGCTTGTTTTGGTCCGGCTCACTCCTGGTGAATTATAATATAAAGGCCGGTTCCATGACATGTGTGAAGAAATTTCGGAAGAAGTCCAGAAATTTCCTTCTTCACCCATTCTTTCGAATTGTCCGTTGCTGGCGCGGTAGCCAGCCGGAAAACCGGTCCAGTAACTCAGATTGGTGGCTCCTGTATTCGGGTAATTCCACCTTGGATGAGGATCCGGATCGGTGCGGGTGCTCTTCATCTTTCCTCCGGCAATTCCAATCCCACCCAGGTACTCAGCCAGCATTTCAAACTCAGTATCATTTGCCACATGCCATCCCAAAGGGCACAAACCATTATTATTTTCTACTGCATGCCAGTTGTAAAGCGCCCCATATTGATCTTTCCAGTTTATATCATTCCAGTACCATGCATAGGCACCCACAAGGTTAGTCTGCCAAAGGTAATCGTTTGTTCCCGGATAGTCAATGAGATTGCCATTCATGTACCTTGTGGTTTTCAGGTTTTCTTTCATCCAGCATTGCGTGCCGATGAGCACTGTGTTGTAAATATTCCCATCAATGTCCGTGATGGGTGAACCACAGGAAAATGGTGCGCTGATGATAATATTCACTGTAGCAGTCACATCCATTACATTCACAGTAGCATCGGCATTCACATCGGCATTCTCAAAGCAGAAGGGCTGGGGGTTGTTACCTAGAATAAAATTGATTATGGATATAATATCTGAAACGTTCACAAGCCCGTTGCAGTCAGCATCTCCGGGAATGACTGTAATCAGTTCATAGTAAAATGGTTCTGAGAGTTTTTTGCATCCATGTACATCGGTAAATTCAAAGCTATACCATCCGGTTTCACCGGGCACAAGGAACTGACCGGTAGCTCCTGGAATTGCTGAAGTTCCGGCAAACCATTGCCCGGGGTATACCGACGTATACAGTGTATCTCCGCTGCGGTTTATGACCGGCAAAGGAGGAATATGGACAGTCACCGGCAGTTCGATGCTACATTGATTGTAGTCAGGACAAATTGCCGGTGATCCGCATACACTATACACTCCTGATTGCATAACCCGGTAAACCGTACCGTTGGCTCCGCTGATAGGAATACCATTCCGAAACCACTGTACATTAGTGTTATAGGGCAGCATGACCTCAAAGAAAAGTTCATGGTATTCACACATCTCCCAGCCGCTGCCCGAATACCAATGACCCTGCCCATAACTGGAAACCACAAGGGGTAAAAACATATAACCATCCACCAACACAGATGGTGACATTGCAGATTGACCACCCAGGGTTACAAATACGCTGAAAGTTGAACCGGCATCGTTGTAATAAGTCACCAGATGGGTTTGCTGGGTTGCTCCCGGAATAAGTGTGCCATTTTTATACCATTGATATGTATCGTAAACCTGGGTACTCAGTGTTTCCTGGCTATCTGGGCATAAGATCACGTTGCCATTGGTGATCGCAGGGTTAAGAGGTTCGTATTCTGACAGATCCAAACCAGTGCTACGATATATAACAACTGATGGATATGTGCCTGTCTCAGGGATGATTGCACCAACCTGCAATAAAGCACCCGTGAGAATGATTGTGAACATTGATTTTTTCATATCATTGGTTTATCTTTCTTATTCCCACCCGGTGGCATTGAGCACAGGGAGGGCAGTGTATTAACCTTCTGATTTATCAGGAAGCATGGGTACAAATCTGAATGCACCGTGCTTTTCACTTGACCATTCTCCGTCGGATGTTTTTCGTACAACTGTCATTGTCTGGACATCGCCTGCACCCAATGGCAAGACTATCAGGCCACCGTGTTTCAATTGTTCTGTCAAAGCCTTTGGCACATGCGAGACTGCAGCCGTGATGAGAATTTTATCGAAAGGAGCAAAAGTGGGTAGTCCGGCAAAACCATCGCCATAAAAAACTCTGATCGTGTTAAATCCGATTTTAGGAAGAAATTCCTTTGCCTTTTGAAAAAGCGATTTATGTCTTTCGATGGTAAACACTTTGGCACCCATCTGTGCCAGAATACAAGCCTGGTATCCGGACCCGGTTCCGATTTCAAGTATCTTATCTCCCTTTTTGACTTCAAGCAACTGAGTTTGAAAAGCTACCGTAAAAGGTTGAGAGATGGTTTGTCCGGCACCAATAGGAAAAGGTTTGTCGTCGTATGCAAATTCAAGAAACGACGATTCAAAGAAAAAGTGACGGGGTAAGGCTTCCATGGCTGCAAGCACTTCAGTCGATGAGATACCCTTGCTCCTGATGGTTTCCAAAAGCTTCTTCCGCATTCCTTTATGCCGGTAATTATCTTCCAGCTCAATTGTCATAATATAATGTTAAGCAATTAATTATATATAACCATAAGGTTTGGCAAAATTAATCATTCAAATTGTGAAATTTGATAGCTTTGCAAAAAAAATGAAATGATAAAAATTGGTGTTCTGGGAGCCGGCCATCTTGGCAAGATCCATTTAAGATGCATAAAACAAATATTTGATTATCAATTGATTGGATTTTATGATCCAAATGAGGAAATTGCACGACATGTAGAAGCAACAGAAGGTATAAAAAGGTTCGGAGACATTGAGAATCTGATTGACCTGGTGGATGTTGTTGATATTGTTACGCCTACAGTCTCACACTTTGATTGTGCACAACGAGCTCTGAAAAAGTTTCGTCATGTATTTATTGAAAAACCAATTGTAACAACACCCGATGAAGCATTGAAGCTTATTGATCTGGCTACTGAAGCGGGAGTGAAAGTCCAGGTTGGCCACGTGGAAAGGTTCAATCCGGCTTACCTGGCAGCACAACCCTACCTTAAAAATCCCATGTTTATTGAAACCCACCGGCTTTCTCAGTTCAATCCCCGTGGTACTGATGTCCCTGTGGTGCTGGATCTCATGATCCATGACATTGATATTGTGTTAAATGTCGTGCAATCGAATGTGAAAAAGATCAATGCAAGCGGTGTCTCGGTTGTCAGCGATACGCCTGATATTGCCAATGCCCGGATTGAATTCGAAAACGGCTGTGTTGCCAATCTGACGGCCAGCCGGATCTCGATGAAAAACATGAGAAAATCCCGTTTCTTTCAGCGTGACAGTTATATTGCCATTGATTTCCTGGATAAAGAAGTTGAAATTATTCGTATTCAGGATCTTCCTCATGGTACTAACGACCCACTTGCTTTGGTGCTGAAAATGGGTCCGGGTAAACCAGACAAGCAATTGTTTTTTGAGAAACCCGCCATTCCGGTTGTAAATGCAATCATTGAAGAGTTAAAGAGTTTTCATCATGCTATCCTGAATAATAAGACCCCACCGGTTACCATTAACGATGGTTATGCCGCGCTCGATGTTGCCCACCAGATCATTCATAAAATCAATCAATCGCCTGTAAACCTTGGATAAGCAATAACCCTTCCCGGTAAACGTTCTTAGAGCATTATTATCCTTTTCCCGCTGCGACAGGCTCGAATATGATTCTCCATACACTACGCTTCATTATTTTGCTTACGTTCATGGTTTTGCTGTTCAATTCCTGCGAAACTGATGATGAAGGAATTCCATCATACATTCATATCGGGCAGATTGAATTAACCACCACACCACTGCAGGGTACAGCTTCCCACAAGATTACGGATGCCTGGGTTTACCTGGAAGACAAATTGATCGGTGTTTTTGAACTACCGGCAACATTCCCTGTACTGAAATCAGGTAATTACGATGTAAAAATTTATTCTGGAATTAAGGTAAATGGCATAGCAGCTACACGTTCGCCTTATCCATTTTATAAACCCATTATTACAACCGTTTCCCTGGAACGGGGAAGCATTGATACATTAATTAATCTGTCCACCATATACGAACCGGCTACTACTTTTTTATGGATGGAAAATTTTGATGCGGGATCTCTGACCCTTGATACCACATCAGCCAGCCAGACAAAACTACACCGTATCTCAAATCCCGACCTGGTATTTAAATACAAAAATGAGTTGAATGAATATTCAGCCATGGCATCACTTACCGGTGATTCTTTATTTTTTGAATGTGCTTCGATCACTGATTTCACTTTACCAAAAGGAGGCACTCCTGTATTCCTTGAAATGAATTACAGGAATAATTATCATATGACCACCGGTATGTATGCGACAACATCGAATGAAGTATTTCAGCAGGCTGTGCTGGTTTTAAATCCCTCAGAACAATGGAATAAAATCTATATCAATCTTACACCAACCATTTCACACTTTCACAATGCAGACAATTTTAAAATATTCATAGGCGTGCTTAAAAGCACTGCATCGGACACAGCAGTTGTTTATCTTGACAACATTAAACTGATTTATTGATTACATCTTTGGCTCCTCCCACATAACTGCTCTCATTACCAGACTCAATTGCCATTATCAGCAAATTATCCCTACAACTCGCATGAATAAAAAAAAACAAGTAACCAAATATGTGATCGCTGATCTGTTATCGGCTGCAATTGCCTGGAGCTTGTTCTTCCTTTACCGGAAATCATTACACGACCCTGAGTTGCAGGCTAACCTTGGCAGAGTGTATGCTGATGCCAATTATTATGTTGGAATAATCATCGTTCCCTTGTTCTGGATCGCACTTTATATTATGTCCGGCACCTATCGCAGAATCTATCGCAAGTCGAGGCTGAAAGAACTGGGTCAAACCCTGACCATCACGTTGATAGGTGTTGTTATTATTTTCTTTGCCCTCATTCTCGATGATATCATCATTTCTTACCGGACTTACTACAATTCTCTGATTGTGCTATTTGGGCTTCATTTTGGCATCACCTATCCGTTCAGATTATTGATAACTTCAACCACAGCTTATAAAATCCATCACAAAATCATTGGTTTCAACACCCTGATTGTAGGGAGCAATGGAAATGCCGTAAAAGTTTATCATGATATTGAAAACCAGGAAAAGCATTCAGGAAATAAATTCGTTGGCTTCGTGAATGTTGAATCATACAGGAATTACAGGATTAAAGAATTTCTGCCACATCTGGGTAGTCTGAATGATCTGAAAAGCATTGTGAAAGAACATGAAGTTGAAGAAGTAATTATTGCTATTGAACGATCGGAACACAAAACCATTGAAATGATAATCACACAATTGCAGGATTCAAATGTGATTATTAAAGTGATTCCCGACATGCAGGACTTTTTATTGGGGGCTGTTAAGGTACAATCCATTTTTCATACACCTCTGATCCAGATTTCGCCTGATATGATGCCACCCTGGCAACAAAGCATCAAGCGTGTCATGGATGTGATACTTTCCATTTTTGCTATGATTATTCTGATCCCGTTTTACATATTTACAGCTATGGGTGTGAAAATCAGTTCCAGGGGCCCGGTGA
>CAYQRU010000048.1:0-24970 GCA_964419945.1 uncultured Bacteroidales bacterium
AAATATTCATTGAAAACATTGGTAAGTGCTCTTTCCTGCTCACTCAATACCTTACCCTGCACATAAAAATTAATATTGCTTTGCCTGGCTTTTCCATTATGATGGAAGTATATGGAGTTTTCAGTGAAATCATTTCGCCGCAGTTCGATGTATTCCCTATTTAGCGGCTGTTTTGATAGTTCTGCGAATACAGAGGTGACGGCTTTTGCCTTATCATACGGCAGGCTTCCGGTGTAAAGAATTACACCATGATACGCAAGAACCTCCTTGAAAATTGCTATTAGTTGATCTCCGTTGAGTTTTTTCGCTTCTTTAAATGTTATGTTGCGGATATACGGGGACTTATCACCATATAATGCATACTCATGAAGTGCATTACCAATCGTCATGGGATCGTCGCGCTGCATTTTGTTGCTGCTTTTGATCCCTTGCAATAATTTTTCAAGTTGTGTATCGTCTTTACCGGGATTCAGTAGTAATTCATTTACCAGCTTAACTGATTCTTCAAGTTTATCGTCAAAACCTTCAATATTCACTGTCAGAGTATTTTCTTCAGCAGAGAACCAAACGTTGGCTCCAATTTTTTGCAATTCGCTTCGAAACTGCTTGAATGTTTTTTCAGTAGTGCCTATCAGGTTCATATATTCCACGGCAACACCAATCAATGGATCGTGCAATGTTCCCTTTCTGAACTGAATACTTATTGTGAAAATGTCGTTGAATGGATTTGGTGTATGATAAAAATCAAAACCCCCTTTGAGACTCTCGAATCTGACATCTTTTCCAAATTCAATAAAAGTGGGTTCAACCCATTTTTCAGGAATATTTTCAAGCCTTTGGGCAAATTCAGATACTCTGTCAGTATTTTGAGGGACTACAGGCTTCCAGTCTGGTTTTTCAAGCTTGTCTTTTTTAGGGAATCCCATTTTCGATAAATATACCAGGCGGTTTTCTCCAAGGTAAGTGTTTGCTATCCTGATGACATCTTCCCGTGTAACTTTATCAACATCATTTAATTCATTTAGTATTTCTTCCCATTCCCGGCCCTCCATAAAACCTTTGATTACCATGTAAGCACGATCTACGGTACTCTCAAGATTGCGCTCAAACTCTTTGCGGTATTCGAGTTTTAATGCCTGAAGGAGTTCGTCGGGGAAATTCCCGGTTTTCAACGCTGTGATACCTTCGTTTACTATGTTTTCGGCACTGTTAAAACTTTGACCGATAATCTTTGGGATAAATAAAATAATATAGCTGCCGTGATCGGTTGACTGCCATGAGATTGGCTGCATTGCCATGATCTTATTTTCCATTACTGCCTGATCAAATATGCCGGTCCCGGCCTGGTTGGATAACAACTTGGTAGCAATATTCATAGCCGGGTCATCGGGATGGCCAACGGGGACTGTCCGGAAACTCATAATGCCGATGCGGATTGGGCTCATGCGAACCTGCCTGAGTTCTCTTCCATTAAACTGTGTAAGCTGATAATCAGGTTGTTTAGGTAATTCTCCGCTTCGCCATGACCCAAATTTTTCTTCTATCACCGGGATAATTTCGTCAGAATTGAAACTTCCGGCCAGAATTAAAGCCATATTATTAGCAACATACCAGGTTTTATAAAAATCCATCATTTTGCTAAGACGGGGATTCTTAAGGTGCTCAGTCAAACCAATAATTGGTCTTGAATAAGGATGGTTCTGAAAGTGAATTTTAAAAAAATCCTCGATCATTAATTGAATAGGGATGTCACTGTAGAGATTTTTTTCCTCATAAACGGTCTCCAGTTCCGATTGAAAGAGCCGGAAAACAGGATTCCGGAAACGTTCTGCATAGATATCCATCCATTTTTCTAGCTGGTAAGCTGGAAATGTATTGTAATATACAGTCTGATCGAAGCTTGTTCCTGCATTAAGCTTGTCTCCGCCAATATCACGAAGCAATACATCCGTTTCGTTGGGAATGGCATATTCTGCTGCTTTCAGCGATAAACGATTGATTTCCAAATGTATGTTTTTTCTTGCCTTTTCATCAGTAGTTTCAAAAAGCCGGTCGTAAAACATTGAGATGCTGTCAAGGTAAATTTTCTCAGTATTCCAGTCAATGGTTCCGATCTGATCGGTACCCTTAAACATAATATGTTCAAAATAATGAGCTATACCTGTAGCATCTTCCGGATCATTCCGGCTACCTGTTTTCACCACCACAGCACCAAAAATTTCTGGTTTGCTGTGGTCTTCATTCAGGTAGACGGTAAGTCCGTTTTTCAGTGTAAGCTTTTTAACTTCCAGCGGACTACCGGCTGTGAGATAAACAGAAAGCAGGCTCAGCAGAAGGAGCAGTGTTGTGGTTTTAATGGTCTTCATCATGATTTTAGAGTTTGTTTACCGATTCTGATTCGAAATAATATGTAATGTAATGGAACTGACATTTGACTTAATACATCAAATCAATTAATTCTTCCAGGTGGTTTGTAGAAATTTTATGATGTACTCCCTGAACCTTGTTATACTTCATGGCTTCAAGAATTTCATCTCTCTTATCCAAACCAATATTAGCCTGTTGCAAACTTACCGGGCAGCCAATCGTCCTGAAAAAATTCTCGAAACCTAAAATAGTTTCTTCGGTGTTTTGGACACCAAATACAGCTTTACCGAGTTGCCATATCTGCTGGTCAAGCTCATGCCTGTGAAATTTTAGCCAGGCCGGGTAAACAATGGTTAAGCTGGCGCCATGCGGAATGTCATACAGAAGCGAAAGGACATGGCCTATGCTATGTACACCCCAATCACCAATGCCTTTGCCGGTTGATGTCAATCCGTTAAGGGCAACTGTTGCAGCATACATGATCGCAGCCCGGAATTCATAATTTCCGGGTTCCGCCAGTACTTTAGGTGCAAATGCAATGGCATCGGAAATTATGGAAAATATAAAGCGATCGGTTAAGGTTGCACTTCCTTTGCCAAAATAATTCTCCAGGCTGTGAGCAATCAGATCTGCAATTCCGTATGCAGTATAATCAGAAGGTACAGAAAAGGTGTAAACCGGATCAAGAAATGAATGGACGGGATACATCAACGGATGTCCGAATCCGGATTTATGGCCTTCTTTCAGGTTCTGGACAACGGCAAACATATTCATTTCGGTTCCGGTAGCCGCCAGGGTGAGTACCGCTAACAGCGGAACAGCTTTTTGTGGCTTAGCTTTTCCGGAATAGAAATCCCATCCGCTATGGTTAACCGGAATACTGATGCTGATTACTTTGGCTGAATCAATCACACTTCCGCCACCAACGGCAAGAATTACGTCTACCTGTTTTTCTCGCCCCAGTGAAGCAGCTGCATCCACATCCTCAATGACAGGATTTGATTTAATTCCTTTATATTCAAATATTTCAGCGCCTGATGAATGTAATTGTGCAATTACCTGTTCATAAACTCCATTCTTTTTGATAGATTCTTTACCATAAACCAGCAACACTTTTCTGCCATAACCTGAAATGACCTTGCCAAGCTTATGAATCACATCTCTACCGAAATGTAAAGTTGTGGGATTGTAAATAGTGAAATTTTCCATGAGTATTGTTTTTAGTTGATAAGCAGGGAGCAAATCTACAGAAATTCAGGCAACAGCAATGTTGAAATTTCATGTAAGCAAACTCATGTTTTCCGGGATTTTCATGAAGGAGTATTTTTTTGAGTTAGCAGAATGGAAATAATAACGTTTTTCAACCAGGGCCAACAAAATAACAGAAAAAGAGCATTGGTAGAATTAATATCTCTCATGGCAGGATGATTGTTTCATAATATGCTCATAAACAAATTATTATTAATTATGTGTAAGTAGGTGGTATGAACGTATTCCTGAACAGGCCGAAAATTCTGAACCCACACAAAAGGAATTTTGATGATTCAGGATGTGGTCATGGATTCCGCACCTGCAGTACTATTATCAGTATGTTCTGTCAGTTGTTCGTTTGATAAAAAACAGATTTACAAATAGTTGTTAATAAACAAATGAAGATCTTCAAACATGAACGCGATAAATCAATTCTTCTGATCAGACGATTATAAGCTTAAAAATGTTACCAATACCGGAGATTTTTGATGGAGTAACACCAAAGAATGAAAATGCACCTGACAATTGCATGATCCGAAAGCATAGATTGAAGTATTACTCTTCATCTTCAAAGCTGTGACATAATAATGATAACGACCAGCTTAAAACCAACCTGGTATTTCGTCAAAGTGCCCTTACATAGAATATTTATTACCTGGTAAGTAACATGTTTAAAATAATTAATAAGGAAGATTTTTGAAAAGCATCAAATGGCAGTCCTCATTGCCTCAACCGGATCAAGCCGGGAGGCTGTCCATGCCGGGATAAACCCTGAAAGTAAGCCTATCACTGCTGAAACAACAACGCCAAGAACAATATTCCCTGCTGTCAGAACAAGTTCCATATCGAGGGCATATGAAAAAATCAAAGTGCCTGCAAAAATGATCAGAAGCCCAATAATACCTCCAAAAACGGAAAGAAATATTGCTTCAAAAAGAAACTGGAAAAGAACAACAAAGTTTTTTGCACCAACCGACTTTTGAATGCCAATGATACCGGTTCGTTCTTTTACAGAAACAAACATAATATTGGCAATCCCGAATCCACCAACAAGAAGCGAAAATCCACCAATGATCCAGCCTACCAGGGTTATAACACTGAATAGTCTGTCGAAGCCCTGAGTGATCACGCTGGTTTCGTTGATCGAAAAATCATCTTCAGCTGCCGGTTTCAGGCGTCTGGCCGAGCGGAGGATACCGGTAAGTTCATCTGTCATCTCAGCATTTGTCACACCGGATTTGGCTTTAACAACAATATTCGTATTTATATTATTGCTGTTCAGGTCAATAAAATTCCGTGCAAAGTTGATGGGTACCAGTATCTGATTATCGGAAGAATTACCAAAACTACTGCTGCCTTCGCGTTTAAGCAGGCCTATCACTTCAAGCTTACGGCCCCAGACAGTAATTTGCCGGCCAAGTGGATCCATACTGCCAAACAAGTTACTTCGTATATCATCACCAATAATAGCTACATTACGTCCTGCGGCTGATTCATGTGCAGTAAAATATCTTCCACTCACGATTTCAATAGAGAATACCTTATCATACTCATGCGAAACCGCAGCAATGCCGGCACGCTCAATAGTTGCCGACTGATAGCTTACGTTCCTGGAAGAGCCGGCAAAAAAGGTCGCGGCCTCTGCAGTCTGGCTTCGCCGCAGTATCTCATCCAGATCCTGCAGCTTAGGTTCAGGGCGCTTCATATATTTCCACCAGGGATAATCAGCACCTCCCATAGCCCATGGCCATTTGGTTATAAAAACCACATTGCTTCCCAACGATTCGATGCTGGTACGAATATTTCGCTCGAGCGAATCAAAAACAGTAAACACTGAGATAATGCAGAAAATACCAATGGTGATACCCAGCAAAGTGAGAACTGTACGGGTCTTATTTACAACAATTGCCTGAATAGCAAAAATAAAACTTTCTCCTACCAACTTAAAAAACAGCATGGTATGATATAAATTGGGGTTAAGACATTTTCAAGAGGACTAACTTCAGAAACAAAAAGTAAAATTACTATAAAAAATGTTACCGGATAGAGCCTGCCTGATTTATTTTTAATAAACTTGCAGGATTTTAAAATCTCACAGATTTTTTATCAATCAATTACCTTTCAGAGTATTGTAAACATATCACAGGGAATCCTTTATCAGATGAAGCAAATTAAAACAGCGCTGATTTCAGTGTATTACAAAGATGGATTAAAATCCATCGTTGAAAAATTAAACCACAGGGGAATAAACATATATTCAACCGGTGGTACGCAGAAATTCATTGAAGAATGCAATGTTCCTGTAACCAGTATTGAATCTCTTACGGGTTATCCTGCCATTCTGGGAGGCAGGGTAAAAACATTACATCCAAAAGTGTTTGGGGGAATATTGGCAAGGAGGCAAAATGAATCTGATCTGAATCAAATACTGGATTTGGGTATACCTGACTTTGACCTTGTTATCGTTGATCTTTATCCTTTTGAAGAAACTGTACGCAATACTACTGATGAACAGGAAATTATAGAGAAGATTGATATCGGGGGTATTTCACTTGTACGTGCCGCAGCCAAGAATTATACTGATGTTCTGATCATTTCAGACCGATGCCAGTATGAACGATTGATCAATATCCTGGATAAGAACCAGGGATTCACTTCGCTTGATGAAAGACGACTTTTTGCAGCAGAAGCCTTTCATCTGAGTTCACATTATGATACTGCCATTTTTAATTATTTCAATGCCAGGACCAACTTAGATGCTTTCAAGGTCAGCACCAAAGGCAAAACGCCGCTTCGTTATGGTGAAAACCCTCATCAGAATGGTGTTTTTTATGGAAACCTGCCTGAAGTATTTACACAGCTTCATGGAAAAGCCATTTCATTTAACAACCTGGTTGACCTTGATGCAGCCATTTCGCTGATCCGCGAATTTGATGAACCCACCTTTGCGATACTTAAACATAATAATGCCTGCGGAGTGGCTACATGCACAGATCTGACCCAGGCCTGGAAAGATGCACTTGCCGGAGATCCGGTTTCAGCTTTTGGCGGGGTATTAATTTCGAACTGCGCCATAGATTCCGAAACTGCCAGAGAAATTGATCATCTGTTCTTTGAAATCATCTTTGCTCCTGATTTCACGAGCAATGCTCTGGAAATACTTAAGTCAAAGAAAAATAGAATAATTTTGCAGGCAAAACAGTTTGATTTTCAACTATGGCAGTTTCGGTCGGCATTGAATGGTATTTTATGGCAGGACAAAGACCTGGCTCAGGAAAGTGTTAATGATATCAGAGTTGTTACAAACCGGCAACCAACCGGCAATGAACTAAATGATTTGCTTTGGGCAAACCGCGTGGTTAAGCACACCAAATCCAACGCCATTGTACTTGTGAAAAACAAGCAACTGATCGGCTGCGGAACCGGACAAACATCGCGTGTGGATGCAGTAAGGCAAGCAATTGAAAAAGCAGTTCATTTTGGATTTGACCTCAAAGGTGCTGTCATGGCTTCTGATGCGTTTTTCCCTTTTGCCGACTCAGTTGAATTGGCAGCAGAGGCAGGTATCAGTGCAGTGATACAACCCGGAGGGTCTGTGAAAGATCAGGAGAGTATTGATTGTTGCGACAAATATGAATTGGCGATGGTATTTACCGGAATCAGACATTTTAAACATTAAAATTTTCTGGTAACAACCTGAAAGGATGCGATTAAAAATAATCAGATCAATAAGGAAAGATATTATATATGGGATTGTTTTCATTTTTAACACGGGAAATTGCAATTGACCTTGGCACGGCCAATACGGTCATTATATTTAACGACAAGGTAGTTGTTGACGAACCTTCAATCATTGCTGTCGAAAGAAGTACAAACAAGATCATCGCAGTGGGTAAAAAAGCACAAATGATGCATGGTAAAACCCACGATAATATAAAGACAAACAGGCCTTTGCGCGACGGTGTGATTGCTGATTTCCAGGCCGCTGAATACATGTTACGGGAAATGATCAAGATGATCCCTCACAAAAGATCGTTGTTTCCACCTGCCCTAAAGATGGTTATTTGTATTCCTTCAGGGATTACCGAGGTTGAAGAACGTGCAGTAAAAGACTCAGCAGAGCAGGCTGGCGCAAAAGAGGTAAGGTTGATTCATGAACCTATGGCTGCAGCTATCGGTATTGGCATTGATGTGATGGAACCTAATGGCAACATGGTAATTGACATAGGTGGTGGTACCAGCGAAATAGCCGTGATCGCATTAGGTGGCATTGTCAATAACAAGTCCATCAGGATTGCCGGCGATGAGTTTAACACCGATATTGAAGAATACATGCGAAAACAGCACAATATTGTGATTGGTGAGCGAACAGCCGAAATGATTAAAATTGAGGTTGGTGCCGCAATGACCGAAATAGATAATCCGCCTCCTGATTATGCTGTGCATGGACGCGACCTTCTGACAGGAATTCCCAAGGAAATTTTCGTGAATTATGCAGAAATAGCTCATTGTCTTGATAAATCCATCTCAAAAATTGAAGCTGCAGTTCTTATTGCACTTGAAATGACTCCTCCGGAGCTTGCTGCAGATATTTTTAAAACAGGTATTTATCTTGCCGGCGGAGGATCACTTCTCAGGGGACTGGATAAAAGAATCTCCATCAAAACAAAGCTTCCGGTACATGTAGCAGAAGATCCGCTTAAAGCAGTAGCAAGAGGGACAGGAATTGCGTTAAAGAATTTTGACAAGTTTAACTTCCTGATAAAATAGCGCTTAGCCATTGACTAAGAGGAACAGACATGCAAAATCTTTTGGCACTGTTGCTGAGATATAAGTTTTTTCTCATTTTTTTAATCCTTGAGATCATTGCTTTTTCAATGATTATTAATCATACATATTACCAGCGCTATATTATCATCAATAGTACCAACAGGATTACAGGTTCTGTTTACAAATGGAAGATGGGCATTTCGGAGTATTTTTTCCTGAAAAAGGTAAATCAGTCGCTAGCCGAAGAAAATTCAAGGCTGCATGAAATGTTGGAACGATACCAATCATACATCGAAGAGCTTGCAACTGCCGGCTACGATACTTCCTTTGTCAACAGTTACAATTACCTGCCTGTGAAGGTGATCAGCAATTCTACAAATAAACGAAACAATTACCTGATGATAAACAAAGGGCAAAAACATGGGATAGGGAAAAATATGGCTGTAGTTTCTCCAGATGGTGTGGTCGGTATTGTTGTTAATGTGTCTGATAACTTTTCCTGGGTGATGTCGGTACTGAACAGCAACACCAAGATTAACGGACGTTTTCTGAATACCAATTTTCAGGGATCATTGTCATGGGATGGTAATGATTATAGGATTGGTACTTTTAAAGATGTTCCATCTCATGTTCAAATCAAAACCGGTGACACAATAGTCACCAGTGGTTATTCATTGATGTTCCCACCGGATATAATGATCGGAACAGTAAAGGACTATTATATCGGCCGCGGAGATCATTTTTATACTGTAAAACTTTTATTTACTGTTGACTACAATCGTCTTTCGCACGTTTATGTGATACATAACCTGAAGCGCGAAGAACAACTTTCAATTATCAGCGATGTCTCGAAATAAGATATTAATCATGTGAGTATATATGAACCTTTACCTGAGAGTGATTATACGATATTTCTTTTTTGTACTGTTCCAGGTATTGGTTTTGAACCATATTCGTTTCGGGGGGTATGTCAACCCTTATCTTTATTTGTTATTTATACTGATGCTGCCATTCGAAATGCCGGGATGGTTATTACTGATTTCATCATTTATCATGGGTTACACTATTGATTTGTTTTCTGCAACACCGGGAATTCATGCTGCCGCCACAGTGTTTGCAGGCTTTTTTAGACCATCAGTACTCAGACTCGTGGTCCCGAAACAAGACAATGTTACAGGCAGTTACCCATCTCTCAAATACATGGGTATGCAGACATTTCTCACTTATTCGGTAATTCTGGTTGCTATCCATCATATTACTTTATACCTGATTGAGATTTTTCGTTTTACCGAGATACTGGTCACACTTTTTCGTGCCGGAATTAGTATCTTTTTTACTATGATATTGATTATCATTACACAATATCTCTTTTATACAAAACAATAATTAAGTCAATAAATTAAAATTAAAACTGCCAACAATGAAAAAACTATGGACCATTTTTATGCTGCCGGGATTTTTTTTGGCCTGCAACACACCGGAGATGAAGGAGAAACCTTTCACATTACAAGGCGAGATTGATGCTGAAGCTTCGGGAACAGTTTATTTACTGAAGCGAGAAAAAGGGCAATTTGTTACACTGGACTCCACCATGATTGAAGATGGAGGTTTTACCTTTAAAGGAACCATTGATTATCCGCGCTTTACGTACCTAAAATTCGCTGAAAGGCAGGATTATATTACTTTTTTTCTTGAACCAGGGGAAATTGGCATCATAATCAACCAGCATGATATGAACAAACCATTAGTGAAGGGTTCAAAAAGCAATGATATTTTTAAAACCTATCAGGATGATGTGGATAACTTTGATAATATGCTTCACTCAATCTATGCAGAATATAAAGCAGCAGATTCAGTTGAAAATAATGAAGAACAGATTGCTTTGCTTAAACGGCAATTTGATAGTACAGATCAGATAAAAAGCGACTATATTATCCGATATATATTCGATAATGTTAATTCATCTGTGTCAGCATTTATCGCCAAGCGGAATCTTTACCTTCTTAGTTTTGATCAATTGCTGGAATTAAGTGCCAGGTTTGACCCTGCAATTAAGGAATCACCTGATGTGATTGAACTGAATGAAAGAATTGAAAAACTGCGTAAGGTTCAGATTGGAATGAAAGCACCTGAATTCATCATGAACGATACCACTGACAATCCTCTTGCTCTCTCCACACTTTTCGGAAAATATTTGCTGGTTGATTTTTGGGCATCATGGTGCGGGCCTTGCCGTCGCGAAAATCCAAATGTCGTTGCTGCTTTTCAGGAATATCATGATAAAGGCTTTGATATTCTCGGTGTTTCGCTTGACAGGGAGCGGGAGAAATGGATCGAAGCCATTCATGCAGATGGTTTGACATGGCATCATGTTTCAGATCTTGCCTACTGGAAAAATGCAGCGGCTGATTTGTATGCGGTCAATTCCATTCCTTCAAATATTTTGCTCGATCCGGCAGGTATGATCATAGCACGCAATTTGACAGGGGAGGATTTGCATAAAAAACTGGCTGAGATCTTTAAAAGCCCTTCTGCTGTTCAATAAATCATCTCTTTTTTCTGAAAAATGCCTTGAGTAAGGCAGAGGATTCTTTTTCGAAGATTCCGGATTGTACAGAAGTTGCAGGATGAAGGATATTGCTACTGGTAAGTGTAAAGCCTTTTTTTTCATCTGAAGCTCCATAAACTAGTTTTGCCATCTGAGCCCAGTATATTGCACCGGCACACATGATGCAAGGTTCAAGAGTTACATATAATGTACAATCTGTCAGGTACTTGCTTCCCAGGTAGTGTGCTGCAGCAGTAATTGCCAGCATCTCGGCGTGGGCTGTGACATCATTCAGACGCTCAGTCATGTTATATGAACGTGCGATAATCCGGTTGTCGCAAATAATCACAGCACCTACAGGTACTTCATCAAGGTCGGATGCTTTTTGCGCTTCTTTGAGCGCCTCTTTCATAAAGCTTTCGTCAGAAAAAATTGTTAAAGGCATAAATTTCAGCAAATTTTGATTACTCCGTAGACAACGCAGGAGAAGAAACTAATTTCATAATCTGTCAGAACTGTTATTTCAGGTTTCGTATCAGGCCTTCCGGAATACATAATGCAGGTTCCGGGCTTCAAACCTACACTTTTTCTTGATATTGGGCAAACAAAAGCATCCAGATGTTGTTTATCTGTTGAGTTTTAAAGCATTTCAGGTTTAACAAAAAAACATAAGAGTTATGATTTCAGAAAAAATTTCCAATGCTATTAATGAACAGATCAAGCTGGAAGAACATTCATCGCGTATTTACCTAAGCATGGCAAGCTGGTGCGAAGTACAGGGATATCCCGGTGCTGCTGCATTTCTTTATAAACACAGCGACGAAGAAAGAATGCACCAGTTGAAGTTCGTGAAATATTTGAATGACAGGGGAGGCCATGCACAGTTGCTTTCGCTCGGGCAACCAGCTCTCGAATTCGGATCGTTAAAAAACCTCTTCGACGAAGTTCTCAGGCATGAAGTACATGTTACTCAAAGCATTAATGAGTTGGTACATCTTTGCATAGAAGCCCGCGATTACACAACACTGAATTTCCTTCAATGGTTTGTTGAAGAGCAAATCGAAGAGGAAAGCCTGGTTAAAGGGGTCATTGATCGTTTAAACCTGGCTGGTGATGCCAAAGGAGGCTTGTTCCATATTGATAAGGAACTTGCATCGCTGGCTGCAATGCCCGAAACACAAGAAGAATAAAAGGCTTTGTACAGTCAGCCAGTCATAAAAGCGATTGGGTATGGTTTACCAATATCCTATCGCTTTTTTTTCTCAATCAAATGGATACTTTCAACCAGTTCATTATACCAAACCTGCCCGTACTTTCTTATGAGTGCAGCTTTCAGAAAAGCATACAAAGGTAAATTCATTGCTGATCCTTTTTGCAGAGCTTTATTGCAGATTGACCATTTATGATAATTCACTGCATCAAAATCTTGATATGAGGTGATCCTTATCGGATAAAGATGACAGGAAACCGGTTTGCGAATCAATATTTTCCGGTCATCATAGGCTTTCTCAATAGCGCAGCGGGCAATTTTTCCTGAAAAATACACAAATGCACATTCCCTGCCCCCGATAAGCGGAGTAACATATTTCCCGGCAGCATCATAATCAAAAACTCCTTGATCCTCCACTGTTTTTGCACCTTCTGGTGTCATATATGGTATAATCTCATCAAGATTTTCCTGAATCAGATGAATCTCATCAATTTCCAGCGGGGCACCGGCATCACCGGCAACACAACAGGCTCCTTTACATAGCGGCAAATCACAGCAGAACTTCACCAAAGCCACATCATCCGAAACAAGATCGCATTTAACAGGAATCATCGGTCTTATGATATTTCCGGCAAAGGTAAACATCATCAATAAATCTGCTGACAATCTTTGGTGAAACCAGGTTAGCAGAAAACATACTGAAAGCAATACAGCATGACAGGCTGACATTTATGATTTTATGATATACTGTCGTTGATCCCTGAGTCTTTTTTAACTGTTCGTTTCATGACAGAAAAAATATCCTGATAAAATTTTTGAGGATGTGGATAATTATCGGGAAACTCGTAATAATTTTGCAGCATGAAAAAATTTGTAAAATCGGTGCTTCTTTTTCAGACTATCATTCTTAGCCTGGTGTTGGGCAGAAGCTTTGTTGTTACTACTCCGGTTGTGCAAATTTTTACAGTTTCAGATCATGAACCAGAGATATTGTTGCCCGATAACCTGGTGTTATTTTGTGTTTTGCCCGAAAACGGCCCCTGCCAATCTCATGGTAATAATTACTCATACATTTTTAAAAAATCTTTAAAGGCATTAATTACTGCCACTTCAGGATTTGTTGGAAACAACTGTTTATCAGTTCAGTACTTTGAAAATTACAGGCAATTTTCAATCAGCCTGTCAATTTCTATGATCATCTTTCCATTTAACTACTTTTGGTAAACAGGACTTTTGGCTTTCTGAATCCTTCTTCAAGTCCTTTTGCAATGTTTTACCCGATATAGTAATCGGTATGTCTTATCATTATGATCATCATTGCTAAAAGGCGAATAAATAATTATTAACATAAACAAGAAATAAAATGGAATCATATTCATTGATCATTGGTGTGATATTTATAATACTGTGTATTATTCCGGTATGGTTGTTTCAAAGAACTCAAACCAGAGCATTACGGAAGTTGAGAAGAACGTTTAAGCAAGCTATGTCTAAAAATGATTTGTCAATTATTCAGTCCGAGCTTTGGGATAATACTTATGGTATTGGAGTTGATGATGTAAAAGAAAGACTTCTGTATGTAAGAAAAATGAATGAATCAGATGATATCTGTGTCATTGACTTAACTGGTATAGATAAATGCAGTATTCAGAAAAAAACACACTCGGCATCAACAGGGAAAAGCAATTATAGCATTGTTGACACATTAAATCTCGTTCTGACATATAATAATGCAGAAAAGCAAGCTGATGTTCTGGAGTTTTATGATGAATCGAAAAAACTTCAGATGAATGGCGAGGAAATACTTGTTGAAAAATGGAAGAACATCATTAATAGCCATATTCAGAAGAGAAAAACCTGATTGACTCATCTGCTTCTGAGTTACTGATGTTGATTATAATAATGGATCACCTGTTATTAATGGCAGGCTGAATACTCTTACTTTTGGGAATAGTTTCTGTTTATATTGGATATTTGGGTATTCAAGGCCAACTTATCAAATCCCAGATGAATCTTTGCACTCATACAAAAACTGCCTAGTTTTGTACTGTAAGAAAAAGGGGGTAGGTACAGCGTATGGTAGCTTATTCTTGCCAGTTTATCAGCTGTTTTCCTTCATTTGGGAGGTTAATGGATTAAGTGGTTTTCGACTTTGGAATTTCTTCATTAACAAGATGTATTATGGAAAAAATTGGGATTTATTCCTCAGTTCCTTTTATTGTTCTGCTGATTCTTATTGCAATTATGCCCTATATTAATGAGAGATTGTGGGGCAAAAATTACATTAAATTGCTGGCAAGTGTCATTTTGTCCGTGCCGGTTATTATATCGCTTCACAACACCAAAAATAACAATATATTAGCCGAACACATGTTGTTTGATTATATACCATTTATTGTTTTGCTTGGCAGTTTGTTTGTTATTTCCGGAGGCATTTATATTTCAGTTTATGCAAGTGGTAAACCCCAGACAAATTTAATCTTTATGATTGCTGGAGCTCTTCTTGCATCATTCATCGGGACAACAGGTGCGTCCATGTTACTGATACGGCCATTAATCCGTTCCAACGAAAACAGAAAAGAAAAGCAACACCTGATTCTTTTTTTCATTGCCATTGTTTCGAATACCGGTGGATTACTGACACCCCTGGGAGATCCGGCTCTTTTCATTTTATACCTTCAGGGAATCCCTTTTAATTGGTTTTTTCAGCTTTGGCCACACTGGATTGTCATCAACGGACTGTTGATTGGTTTATTTTACTTCACTGACAGCATGTTATATAAAAGAAAAACGAGAATCAAACCATCTTACAGACCTCACAAGGTGCGATTACATATTCGCGGAACAATCAACCTGTTCTGGTTATCCGGCATTATCCTGGCGACATTATTTATCAATGAGACCTACATTCCGGAGATCAGAACCAATATAGTATTGGCATATTCAAGAGAATTTACGATTCTTTTAATGGCAGGATTATCACTTGTATTTTCAGGAAAGCACAACTTTCACCGGAATGCATTCTCATGGGGGCCTGTTATCGAAATTGCAGTCTTGTTTTTTGGAATATTTATTACAATGGTACCAGCATTAATGTACCTGGAGCAGAATATATCAAACATTGCCTTCAACAGTACGGGTGAATTTTATTTTTCCACTGGTTTTCTCAGCAGTTTCCTTGATAATACACCCACTGCAGCGATTTTTCATTCAATTGCGAAGAATCTGAAATTTGATGCAATTGATCCCAATGTTGTCTTTATTTCCGGTGTTCGTGAATCCCTGCTGAAAGCCATTTCATTAGGTGCGGTTACTTTTGGTTCCCTCACTTACATTGGAAATGGACCAAATTTTATGGTCAAGGCAATAGCAGAGAATAATGGTATCAAAATGCCTGGATTCTTTATGTATATTCTGAAGTTTTCAGTGATTTATTTGTTGCCTGTGTATATTGCTGTTTATTTCATGTTTCTTTGAAACTACATGATATCCTGATTTATTCCAAAAAGATCTGATAATGAGCTAAAGCCCATGATTTCCCTATACCTGTTTTCTTTCCCGACTTTTAGGTCGGGATTACGAAAAAACCTGATTAGCATTGCTTTACACATGTATGCGAATTATTCAGGCTAAAATTGCTTGTGGCTACACAGAATTTTCGACAGATGTTTCAAAAACCATTGCTAAACAAGATATTTTCTTTGTTCAATGAATTGGCTTTTATCAGTTTATTACTTTTGCAGAAGTCTTTGATTCTGGAAATATATTCTTTCATTGGTTCATAATAAATTTATAATCAGTGAATTAATAAGCCACTGAGGTGGAAGATGTTTATACCGGATAGAATTTGGGGATCATGTACAAAAATTAAAGCAAAGGAATAATTTGATTTTTCTGGAAACTGTTTCGCTGGGCAGAGCATACAAAAAAGGCCAAATATTCATTCCTGCACTCCAGGATGTTTCGTTTTCAATGGAGGCAGGAGATTTTTTTTCTGTTGTCGGGAAATCGGGTTCCGGTAAATCAACGCTTCTGAATCTTATTGGTGGAATTGATAAGGCTTCAACAGGGAGAATCATTTTTAATGGCAAAGAACTGCAATGCATGACAAGGTTTGAAATGGCATTACATCGCAGGTATGGAGTCGGTATGATTTTTCAGTCATTTAACCTGATTCCGTCGCGTAATGCTCTTGAAAATGTTGAACTTGCCCTGACTTTTGGGGGAGAGGCCCGCAACAAGCGGCGGAAGTATGCGACTGAGATACTCGGACAACTCGGTTTAGGTCACCGCCTCACTCATCGTCCCGATGAACTTTCTGGAGGTGAGGCCCAACGGGTAGCAATCGCAAGGGCTCTTGCAAATCATCCCAAAGTACTGCTTGCAGATGAACCAACCGGAAATCTTGACAGCGAAACATCGTTAGAAATAATTTCATTATTGCAGGATCTGAATAAAAACAAGGGGCTTTCAATCATACTGGTAACCCATGATCAGGAAACAGCCGAAAAAGTTTCTGACAGAATTATCAGGCTCAAAGATGGTAAAATTATTGAAACTATTGATAAACAGGAGGTTTTATGAATTTTACCGATATGGTTATTCTTGGTCTTGAAAACCTCTGGAGAACAAAATTAAGAACCTTGCTCACAATTCTCGGTGTTGTTATTGGAATAGGAGCGCTGACCTCAATGGTTTCGTTTGGAACAGGGATGCAGAAAAACATCACAGACAGCTTTACCAACAATGATCTTTTTACAAGCCTGACAGTTACACCGAAAAAATTTGATTTTGATGATATTGCATCTGGAAATGCGGCCATGGTCGCAAATGCTGCAAGAAACGAAGGCAAACCACTTACCGATTCAATCTTATCAGCGATCCGGAGTATTCCTGATGTTCAGCTTGCATATCCCAATCTTGAATTTCCAGCAAGGATAAAAATCCTTAACGATTCAGCAAGCTTCAGTGTAAGTGCTTTGCCGGCAATCCTTGGTTCATACAAACCTTTTAATGAATTGCTTGCAGGTAGTTTTTTCACTACCGATTCGTCTCTTTACGCAATAATTCGTGAAGAGATTCTTCTTTCAAAATTTAAGATCAAATTATTAAAATCAGGTCATGAGGTTGCACTCAGCCATGAGGATTCTATCAGGGGCATAAAGGTAATCCATCCGGATTCATTAATCGGAAAAAGTATTAACCTGGTGTCAATGACCGTGAATCCGTCAAAATTGCCACTGGCTGTTTTCGGAGTGATGCGTAACCCGCCTGAACTTCCTTTGGATGAAATAATTACAGAATTGAAAATAGGTGGTATTCTCAAGCGTAAAGATGAATTTTCTTCGAATATTTTCAGAGGCCAGATAATCATCCCCATCAAAACTGCAGAACAGATTCCCAGGCTTGGTTTTACGAGTATCTGGGATTTGTTGGATAACAGGAAAAAGGAAGGAACTTATGGCTCTATACATGTGAGAATTAAAGAGATGAAAAAAATGGAAGAAGTGAAGACCATGCTTGAAGCGATGGGAGTGGGTGTTTTTACAATTGCCGATCAATTGAAAGAAATCAAACGGGTTTTTTTAATTATCAACTCAATTCTAGGTGCCATTGGTGCTATTGCACTGATTGTAGCCGGGCTGGGTATCATCAACACCATGGTCATGTCCATTCTTGAGAGAACACGCGAAATAGGAATCATGAAAGCAATCGGAGGCAGTGAACATGAAATAAGGATGATATTTTTTGTCGAAGCTGCTGTCATAGGCTTTTTAGGAGCCATTGCCGGATTGGTATTAGGCTGGGTGGTAACAAAAATTGCTAATTTTATAGTGAATGCGCAGCTAATACCAGAAAGTGTTGAGCCTGTAAATATGTTTTATTTTCCTTTATGGTTGATAGCAGGAGCAGTAATATTCTCCATTTTTGTGAGCCTGGCAGCAGGATTGTATCCGGCCATACGTGCAGCACGCATTGACCCTGTGAAAGCACTGAGGCATGATTAATTACATCAGCAAATAAGTAATCCGGAATATTCGTTTTAAACTCAGATTGTGAACCAGTTGGATAAAACCATTTCAAACTTTCGTCTTCTCAATAAGATTTATTTGTTCAATTATCATTTGTTTATCAACAGACTTGCACATATCGTAGATGGTCAGCAAGGCTACTGAAACCGCTGTAAGTGCTTCCATTTCGATGCCGGTTTTACCGGTACAGCGGGCGATTGCTTTTACGTAGATACCGGTTTCCTGAATAGATGTTTCAACAGCAATTTTCGTTATTGAGAGTGGATGACATAACGGAATAAGTTCTGATGTTTTCTTACCCGCCTGTATTCCAGCGATTTCAGCAACAGTTAGCACATCACCCTTTTGAATTGTGTTTTTACGCACCAGTTCCACCGTTTCAGGAGTTAAGCGAATAAAACCTTCGGCTACAGCTTGCCTTAATTGTTGGGGTTTTGAAGCAACATCAATCATATTGGCTTTACCCCGGGAATCAATGTGAGTTAGTTCGTGCATAGTGTTTATCAACCTCCAATATTGTAAAAGCTACTTTTATAACTAATGGTTCCACAGTAAGGTTTGTTTAGAAGAGCAGCCATTATAGCTGATTCTGCACCAAGTGTTCTTACATCGTATTCTACATCACTGAAAAGACAAGGCCTTATTTTTCCGTTCGCTGTCATTCTTAAACGGTTGCAAAGTTCGCAATTTCCTCCTGTTCCTCCTTCCACCACATGAAATTCACCGGTATGCAGATTCATCTGTCGGATATAACGAACCTCAAATTTGTTTTCCTGGCAAAAGGCAGCCACTTGTTGCGCATCAGGTTCCAAAGAGCTTTCCTTCACGACACAATTAATTTTTATTGGAAGGAGCCCGGCAGCTTTTGCTGCTGCAATTCCTTCCAGTACACCGGAAAGTTCACCTGTCCTGGTTAATAACCGGTATTTTAAAGGATTCATAGTATCAAGACTGATATTTACTCGATGCAGTCCGGCTTCAGCAAGCATCCTGGCATAATTTGTCAGCAGTGTACCGTTGGTTGTCATGCTCAGATCTTGGATGCCTTCAATTCCGGCCAACAATTCAACAAGTTGCACAATACCTTTGCGCACAAGAGGTTCTCCGCCGGTAAGGCGTACTTTGTCTATTCCCAATTCAACTGCTTTCCTGGTTACTTCCTCGATTTCTTCAAATGATAGTATGTCGTTATGGCTGATTAGCTGAATACCTTTTTCCGGCATACAATAATGGCACCTGAGGTTGCAACGGTCGGTAACCGAAATGCGCAGATAGTTGATTTGCCGGTCAAAGCGGTCGTACATCAGCCCGTTCTCCTTTCTTAATAACCGAAATCCCGGCCGGAACGCTCATCAAACCAAAAGCTTCAGTCAAAGCGTTAATATGCGCAGAGCCATGATATTCAACCGGTGAAATTTCTCCATCGAGATTGAGGGAAACAGGAAGAAAATTAATCCGATCCGATTTTTTCCGTTGATATTCTTTAGCAAGTGGCAAACGCAAAACAGCAGGCTGATAATCATTCCCCATCATTTTGTACAACAATGGTTTAACCAGCAATTCGAACTGATTGAACGACGAAACAGGATTTCCGGGCAATCCGAAACAAAACTTACCGGATTTGCTTGTTGCAAATAGAGTAGGTCTTCCGGGTTGCATAGCTACGCTTTTGAAATGAAAGATAAAACCTGCCTCTTTCAATACCTCCGGTACAAAATCATAATCACCCATCGAAACACCACCAGTGAGAAGGATTACGTCATTATTATTCATCGCTTTACGAACCATCATATGAGTTTGTTTCTTTTCATCCGGTGCAATTCCAAGATAATCAGGAGTTGTGTTCATAGCATTACATTGTGCAATCAGTTGCCAGGCATTACTGTTGCGAATTTTTCCTGCTACAGGTTTAAATTGCGGCTCAACCAGTTCGTCTCCGGTGGTTATAATACCCACTTTTGCCTTTTGATAAACTTTTGGTTTTGTGCATCCAACCATTGCCATTACAGCAAGATGCTGTGGTTTGATCAACTGTCCCTTTCGGAGAACGGTTTCCCCTTTATTAACATCCTCGCCGGCATAGCAAATATTGTTGGCCGTATTTTCTTCAACGAACCTGATTTGATTCGGAGAAACCATTTGAGTATGCTCAATCATGATTACGCAGTTGGCTCCCTTAGGAATTACAGCACCAGTCATAACTTTGCTGCATTCATTTTCACTAATTTTACTCACAGGAAGTTGTCCGGCAGGAATAATTTCAAGCACTCTCAATATATTTGAAAGGTCGGAGCGGCGACAGCAATATCCATCAACAGCCGATTTATCAAAAGGCGGCATCTCCATGTCAGATACAATATCTTCAGCAAGTATCCTTCCCACTGATTGAAGCAACTCTACGTTTTCAGTGACCGGAAATACCATTTGCCTCAAAACAATTTCCAGTGCTTCTTCAAATTTTATCATTTTGATAATTCTGATATTCCAGACCGCAAAGGTAGGCATTTCACCATCAGAAAGTCCCTCTTTATGACCACTCAACAATATTCAGGGTGTAC
Organism: uncultured Bacteroidales bacterium; assembly: GCA_964419945.1. GTDB lineage: Bacteria > Bacteroidota > Bacteroidia > Bacteroidales > JAAYJT01 > JAAYJT01. Next base: position 20,737 of record CAYQRU010000048.1, read on the forward strand.
ACCAAACCGCTTTGGTCAAAACTGGACGATTAATGAGATATTGAAATATTATTTTTTGAAGGAATAATTTTCTTGTCATCTGCGTAACTTTGCATTGTAATTTTGAAACAAGAATCCGGTTAGTCAGTAAATTCCTGCCCGATCATTCTCCACCGGCCCGCTTTATTAGTTCTGGCAGGATCTTTAAAAAGGTTTAAACGAACTGATAAATCCAGTACCAATTCTGTAAAAATAATTTTTAATTCAAGCCTTATGAAGACAAAATTATTACATCTGCTGACTTTTCAAAATTGTGCTGTACATTTGGGTGTACTTGTATTTTCACTATTGATAGAATCGTGTGCTGTAACGAATAACATGTACGTCAACGATCCTTTCCCACTGCCAAAGACAGATTTTGAATTATACGGAGGAGCAGGGATGGGTATGAAACCCAAAATTGATTCTGTTTCTTCCAGCGGGGAAGTCTTTAGTAATGAAATAAGACAGACGCTCAATCTGGTTTTCGGGGGACGGTATGGTATTAATAATATTTGGGGGATTGGATTAGGATTTCATCTTCCTGAAGTTGTCGGAGGTGTGGGTGCAAATCTGAAAACCCAGTTGAGCATGTTTCCAACGCCGGCTCTTACCAACCTTGCTCTCGTTGCAGATATTGGTTTTGTTTTTGCCGAGGACAGCATAAGAATATTGGGAACCGAGTGGAAACTGGATGATAAATCAAGGGGATCCTTTAATATTGATTTTTCGATGCCCGTTGGCTATCGTATTGGAAATAATGCAAAACTCATACTCACACCAAGGTATTCATTTAATACATTTTATTTGCGAAAAAGTTATGACACCGAAAGGTCAAAGAGAATCAGGGTTCAATATCCTGCACTTTCCCTGGGGTATCGTTACAGGCAGGTACAGGTTGAAACAACATTACTGAAATACAGAGATATGTACAAGCTTATGGCTGGTGTTGTTTTCTTTATTGGGAAAAGCAATCCCATACTTGCGCCTGAGTGACCTTTCGGATAATAATAGCATGCAGTATCCGGATTCAATACAGTTTTAACAATCAGCATAAAACAATCAGTCTGCAGTTGATATTTGCTGATAAACCAATTTAAATCAAAGCTGGAAGATTGCTCAAATCATCATAATCCCGGATTATTCATCAAGCCTTACGAATTGCTGCCGGCTTGAGCCGAATCCTGCATGAGCGGGCATAAATGACCATTTCGTGTGGCATCGGGGATAATCACTACATGGAAAATCTTACAAATTGCACAGTAAATTGCTGATAATTAATATTATAAGATTTGTCGAATCGTCATTATATTTTACTTTTTTCGCAGTAAATTACAACAAAACAAATTTTTAGGTGCTTATCACAGGTAGATCCTGATGAAGATCCTGGGAAAGAAGTATAGTTGCCGAATACATAAGCCTATATGTTTTTGCTCTTATTGTGATTTTGCTTTGTTCATAGTGGCAAATTTAAAAATGCAATTATTTATTAAACGGGAAAGACGCACAACCCGATCAATCTGGAAATCGAATAATCCATATTTACCCTTGCCGATTCAATCAGTCTCATTACATGATTTTTTGCAGTGAATTGATACAGTAATGCCTTCTGATGCTTTTAAGGCCAGAAGGTGTGTAGTTAATTTGTACAAATATTGCTGTTTTGTTGAAAATATTCTGTTGCTTGTCATTATTGAATGATATATTAAGACATTGATTGTTAATATATTATATTAGATTAAGTGCCTTCCTTAAAGTGCATGCGTGTATAATGTATAAAATCACGACAAGCATAAATCAAATCGCATAGCCCTTCCTGTAAAAATCTGAGTCAGTGATCTGGCATACACCAACACAGTAATAGATCAGAGGAACACCTATGTTTGCAGGTCTCTAAAAAATATCTAATTTTGTGAACCGATTCACAATGTTCATTTTACCATAAATCCAATATTTTATGAATATCGAAGAAATAAAGAACAGCCACAAACTGTTAAAACAATTTAAGTACACCTGGAGACCAATAGAAAAAGGTTATAACAACCGTACACTTTATGTAAACCTTGACGGATATGTGATAAAGGAAAAGCCAGTGACTGAAGAAATGAAAGAAAAATTCACAGGCGGAAAGGGCTTTGGGTTGCGACTTTTATGGGACGCGACGAAACCCGATACACGATGGAATGATCCGGAGAATGCAATTGTTATTAATACAGGTCCTATTTGTGGGATCACACAGTATTCAGGTACCGGAAAATCACTTGTAGTTACTATTTCACCACAAACCGATGTGGTCATTGACAGCAATGTTGGAGGCTTTTTTGGTCCGTTTTTGAAATTTGCAGGATTTGATTCTTTGGAGATACAGGGAAAAAGCGAAAAAGAAGTCATCATATTAATTGACGAAACCCGTGAAGTGGTTGAAATACATGATGCTCCCTATGAGCTTGAAGACAGCCATCATCTGGCTGAAGTACTCACAGAGATTTTTGCCGATGGTGAAAAAGATATGAAAAATGTTTCTGTCGTTTCGGCAGGAAGTGCGGCAAGACACAGTCTCATTGGTATGTTGAATTTCAGTTTTTACGATGTGAAAAGGAAAAAAGTACGCCTGAAACAAGCCGGCCGTGGTGGAATTGGAACTGTTATGTTTGATAAAAATATCAAAGCATTGGTGGCAAAATCAAAGGGAGTAAAAGGTAATCTGAATAATGTTGTTGATCTGGAAGCCATCATGGAGCGTGGCCGACGCTTTAACCGGGAAATGCGCGAACTTGACGACAGCCAGGCTGAAATGCGCTCAAAAGGAACAGCCCATCTTACCAATGTCATGAATGATTACGACCTGTTGCCAACACATAATTTTAAATTTGGCAGCCATCCCGACGCAGCTCATATACATTCAAATATTTACAAGGAAAGGTTCACACAAGGTGTACCCGATGGATGCTGGATTGGTTGTAATATGTCGTGTGCAAAAGGTGTGGATAATTATATACTACGCACAGGGCCCTACAAAGGTGAAAGTGTGATTGTTGACGGGCCTGAATATGAGACTGCTGCTTCGCTGGGTTCCTGTGCAGGTATTTTTAATCCCGATTTTACCATTGAGGCCAATTTTTATTGCGATACATACGGAATATGTACTATCTCATGGGGAACCATCCTCGGATTCGTTATGGAATGCTACGAAGCCGGAATCCTGAATGATGAGCGGACCGGAGGTCTGAAACTCAATTTTGGTAATGCTGACAGCGCTATGGAATTACTCCACCAACTGGCTCGTGGCGAAGGTTTTGGCGTAATTGCCGGACAGGGTGTACGTAAAATGAAAGAAATCTTCATCGAAAAAGGTTGGGGTGATGCTCAGTTCCTGCAGGATATTGCCATGGAAAACAAGGGTCTCGAATATTCGCAATATATATCCAAAGAATCTCTCGCACAGCAAGGTGGATATGCCATGACCAATAAAGGTCCACAGCATGATGAAGCGTGGCTCATTTTTATGGACATGGTCAACAACCAGATACCCACTTTTGAAAAGAAAGCAGAAGCGCTGCATTATTTTCCAATGTTTCGTACATGGTTCGGATTGCATGGACTTTGCAAGCTCCCCTGGAACGATGTAGAACCGGAGAATAATGCCGAAACGGATGAACCCGCTAAAGTTCCCGAACATGTGGACAATTATGTCACCATTTATAAAGCTGTTACCGGAAAAGATTTTGACAAGCATGAAATGATCAGGCAAAGTGAAAGGGTGTATAACTTCCAGCGTGTTTTCAATATTCGCCGTGGCTATGGCTTGCGTAAGCATGATGCGCAACCTTACCGTGCCGCGGGGCCTGTTACCGAAGAAGAATACCTCTCGCGCCAGGAGCGTTACGACAAACAGATGAGAGAGATTCTTGGCCTGGATCCGGAAAAAATGACCTTGCAGGAGAAAATGGCTGTCACCCGCAAGTATCGTGAAGACCGCTATGAACAATTACTGGATGCAGTGTATGAGCGTCGGGGCTGGAACAGGAATGGAATACCCACTCTCAAACATTTGAAAGATCTTGGAATGGATTTGCCCGAGGTGATTGAGGTAGTGAAAGATTTGCAATAGAAATAATAACACCCCTGGGATAATTGAATCGGATCAATGAAAAATTGCCCTGTCAGGAAAAGCAATCCCGACGAGGTTTTAACTGTTTTTTATTATATGTACCGA
>CAYQRU010000049.1:0-24739 GCA_964419945.1 uncultured Bacteroidales bacterium
ATCAAGCCTGGTTTTGTCAGTTTCATGGCCGTGGTGTGCATCAAATAACCAATATTGGCAGCTTTTTCAATTTCGGCAATTTCGAATTTATCCTTGACCGAGCGTTGTTTTACGATGGCTTTTATGAGCTCAAGGGAAGCATAGGATTTGATTTTTGAAGGATGTATGCCGGTAAGTTTTTCCAACATTAATATATTCATTGCCCTGTAAGGTGGAGTAAAATGGATCTTCCGCCCTTTTTTGATCGCATCGGCCAGATAATCAAACAATTTAGCAAAAGGCTCAACGTTCGTAATTCCAACTTTTGAAGCCTTTTCTAGCATTGATTCCTGTGGCCCCATCCAAATTATATCTTCAATTTCTATGTCATCGCCGAAAAATGTATCAACACCGGTGTCTACATCCACAATGCCCGCAAGTCCCGGAAGGTTGTGGCCAAAAAAATATAGAAAATTGCTATCCTGCCTGAAATGGTATGTGTTGGCAGGGTAATTCATGGATGCTTCGGGATTGCCTAAAAATAAGATCAATCCTGAGCTGACATCCTTGCGTAACTGGTTTCTTCTTTCTGTATAAACTGATTTGTCGAACATTTCTGTATTTTTTATGATTAATTATTTGAAAATCTGCATTAGCAGCATCAAGCATTTAGTTTGAGGCCACATGTATTCTTTTTCTATTTTCCTTTTCTCATCAATTCTTCAATTTCTTCGGCTTCAACAGGAATTCCAGCCATCAGGTCAACAGGCTCATCATCAATAAGAATATCATTTTCGAGCCGCACACCAATGCCTTCACTTTCGATATAAATTGCTGGTTCGCAGGTCACCACCATGCCTTTCTGCAATACCATCTGCCGGGTACCAACGTCATGCACATCAAGACCCAGGAAATGCGAAACTCCATGCATGAAGTACTGTAAATACATGGATTTCCCGGGTTGCTGATGTTGGTCTTCCTGTGAATACAGCCCAAGGGTCATACATTCCATATCTATTGCTTTACATACCTCTTCCTGCACCTGATCCAGTGTTCTTCCTGGTACCAGTAACCTGATAGCTTTCTTTAAGACCCGTAACACAGCTTCATAAACTTCCCGTTGCCGCGGAGTAAACTTGCCGTTTGCGGGAATTGTCCGGGAGCAATCGGCTGCATAATTGGCATATTCAGCACCAAAATCCATGAGTACCAGGTCGCCATTGTTGCATGGTTTGTCATTCACATTATAGTGAAGAATACAGGCATTCTTCCCGGAAGCAATGATTGGCGGATAAGCAAATCCGGAGGCACCATGCTTCAGAAATTCATAGCTGAGTTCAGCTTCCACTTCATATTCCATGATCCCCGGACGCATACATTGAAGTACTCTTCTGAAGCCTTTGTCAGTGATATTGCAGGCATTTTTCATTAATTCTATTTCAGTGCTGCTTTTGATCAAACGAAGTTCCATAAGAAGTGGCGCCAGACGTTCGATCATGTGTGCAGGATATTGTTCACGAATCCGGTTGGCAAACCGGACATCGCGGTAAGGAACTTCTGTCAGATACTTTGGGTATTCATTCATGTTTAAATAAATACGTTCGGATCTTACCATCATATCATTAAAGGTGATATCGAAGTCCTCTAGAAATTTTACCGTTTTAATTCCCGAAATGGCTTTAGCCTGCTCGGGCGAGTATTTTTCGCCATACCAGATTACCTGCTCACGACTTACGTTTGGGATGAATACCACTTCACGCATGGCTTCAATCGGATGATTCGGGCAAAGTGCAAGGATACATTTTTCCTGGTCAAGACCGGTCAGGTAAAACAAATCGGAATTTTGTCTGAATACAAAGTTCTGATCACCATTACGGGGCATTTCATCATTTGAATTAACTATTGACAGGGAATTGTTTTTGAGTTTTTTCACTAATGATTCCCGGTTTTTTATAAAGAAATCAACCTGTATAGGGTCGTATCGCATAAATGATTATTATTTAGAATTTTTATAAATTACTGATTAGCAATCGCGCAAATAGTATTTGTGTATACTTTTGTTCGGTTCAATATCGTACAAAAGAAAGAAAAAAAACCGAGATTGCTTTAATCAATTCTCAATTATTTGATTAATAATTTATTAACATGAGTGAAGCTACACAATCATTTGCATCAATCAGCCGAAAAGTGATAACAGCACTTGCAGGTTTGTTTTTAATGACTTTTCTGGCCGTACACCTCAGCACCAACCTGCTGATGCTCAAACCCGACAATGGGGATGCTTTCAGCTGGGCAGTCGGGTTCCTGACTACCAATCCTTTGATCAAAGTCATGGAGATCGTACTTTTTTCAGGTTTTATTATTCACATTTTGTTTGCAGCTTATGTGACACTTAGAAACTGGGCAGCGCGACCTGTGGGGTATAAAGTGGTTCAAAAATCCAACACCTATTTCATGTCGAAGTATATGATTCATACCGGTGCAATTGTATTTATTTTTCTCCTGCTTCATTTGTGGCATTTCTATGCTATTAAGATTGGCATAGTGCCAAAAGCAGACGTAATGAAAGACATTCACGACTTTTATCCTCTTGCTGTAAGATTTTTCAAAATACCCTTATTTTCAATTGGTTACATTATAGCGTTTGTCTTCCTGGGTTTCCATCTGAACCATGCCCTGCAATCAGGATTTCAAACCCTTGGATTGAACCATAATAAGTATACTCCGGCTGTTAAAATGATAAGCGCAATCTACGCAATTATTGTAGCCGTTGGTTTTACCATCATTCCCTTTTACTTCCTGTTTATTCACAAAGGGTAATATCTTAAATCACAATTGATTAACCAGTTAATTCTAAAATATTATGATAAAACTTGACGCAAAAATACCCGCAGGCCCCCTGGCCGATAAGTGGGACAACTATAAAGCTTCAGCACGCCTGGTAAATCCCGCCAACAAGAAAAAGCTTGAAATTATTGTCGTGGGAACCGGTCTTGCCGGCGCCGGAGCAGCCTCATCGCTGGGAGAACTGGGCTACAATGTGAAGGTATTCTGCTACCAGGATACACCCCGCCGTGCGCATAGTGTTGCCGCACAGGGAGGTATCAACGCTGCCAAAAACTACCGTAACGACGGCGACAGTGTTTACCGCCTTTTTTACGACATGATCAAAGGTGGCGACTACCGTGCCCGAGAAGCCGATGTTTACCGCTCCGCCCAGGTAAGTAATGATGTAATTGACCATTACACAGCGTTGGGTGTACCTTTTGCCCGCGATTACGGCGGTGCTCTTACCACCCGTTCGTTTGGTGGGGTGCAGGTATCACGAACTTTTTATGCCAAGGGAGCAACCGGCCAGCAATGTATTTTAGGAGCGTATTCCTCGCTGAGCCGTCAGATAGCCGCCAAAACCGTAACCATGTATCCGCGTCGCGAAATGCTTGATCTTGTGATTGTTGACGGAAGAGCACGTGGAATAATCACCCGTAACCTCATCACCGGCGAAATTGAACGTCATTCAGCCCACGCAGTGGTTTTTGCCACCGGCGGTTATGGAACAGTTTACTACCTTTCAACACTGGCTGTAAACAGCAATGCCTCGGCAGCCTGGATTGGCTATAAAAATGGTGCAGCTTTCGGCAATCCGAGTTTTATTCAGATCCATCCAACCAGCATTCCAGTGTTAAACGATTTCCAAAGCAAACTTACTCTGATGTCGGAATCATTGCGCAACGATGGCCGGGTTTGGGTTCCCAAAAAACAGGGCGACAAACGCCCACCCAACGAAATCCCGGAAGATGATCGTGATTACTACCTCGAACGACGCTATCCGGCTTTCGGCAACCTGGTGCCCCGCGATGTGGCTTCGCGTGCAGCCAAAGAGCGCTGCGATGCAGGTTATGGCGTTGGCGATACCGGCCTGAGTGTTTACCTCGATTTCAAGGATGCCATAGCCAAACAAGGGCAGCATTCTATTGAAGACAAATACGGAAACCTGTTTGAAATGTATGAAAAAATTGCAGGAACCAATCCTTACAAAGAACCAATGCGCATTTATCCGGCCGGACATTACACTATGGGCGGCTTATGGGTTGACTACAATATGATGACTACCATTCCCGGTTTGTTTGCCATTGGCGAAGCCAACTTCAGTGTTCACGGCGCCAACAGGCTGGGAGCTGCCTCACTGATGCAATGCGCCGGTGATGGGTATTTTATCATTCCTTACACCATCACCGATTATTTATCGGATCAGATCAAGGTTCCGAAAATCAAAAACGACCTGCCTGAGTTTGCTAAAGCTGAAAACGAAATTAAAGATATGATAACCAAGCTCATATCAATAAAAGGAAAACAAACTCCTGCCACTTTCCACAAAAGGCTCGGAAAAATCATGTGGGATCATTGCGGAATGTTTCGCAACGAGGCTGGATTAAAAGAAGGCCTGCAAAAACTTGATGAACTCGAGAAAGAATTCTGGACAGACCTGTTAGTAGCCGGTTCTGGTGATGGGTTGAACCAGGAGCTTGAAAAAGCCGGAAGGATGATCGCATTCTTCAAAGTCGGCAAGCTGATGATCATTGACGCACTCAGCAGGAAAGAAAGCTGCGGTGCCCACTTCAGGGAAGAAAGCCAAACTGAAACAGGCGAAGCAAAACGCGATGATGTCAACTACACATACGTTTCGGCCTGGGAATACAAAGGCGATGGACAGAAACCAGAGCTTCATAAGGAAGAACTGAAATTTGAATATGTTGAGCTGAAAGAAAGAAGCTATAAATAATCAGGCAACAATTTATTAATCCGTCAAAAACTCATCACAATGAATATAAAGCTCCAAATATGGCGTCAGAAAAATGACAAAGCCAAAGGAAAATTTGAAAGCTATGAACTTGGTAACGTTTCGCCCGAAATGGGATTCCTCGAAATGCTTGATGCGCTGAACCTCAAGCTTGCCGGCGAGGGCAAGGAGCCTGTTGCATTCGATCACGACTGTCGCGAAGGCATATGCGGTTCATGTGGGCTCTACATCAATGGGCATCCGCACGGCCCGGAAGCCAAAACTACCACCTGCGAACTTCGCATGAGATTTTTTAAAGATGGCGAAACCATCGTAATTGAACCCTGGCGGGCTAAAGCCTTCCCTGTTGTCAAAGATCTGGTTGTGAACCGAACTGCCTTTGACCGCATTATAGCGGCAGGTGGTTATGTGTCAGTAGATTGTGGCTCTGCACCCGAAGCCAATAATATACCTGTTTGCAAAAACACTTCCGACAAGGCTTTCGATGCTGCCAACTGCATTGGCTGCGGAGCCTGTGTGGCTGCATGCAAAAATTCCTCAGCCATGCTGTTTGTCAGCGCCAAAGTTTATCAACTGGCCATTCTGCCACAGGGAAAAACGGAAGCAAAGCAGCGGGTTCAGAAAATGGTTTCTGTGATGGATGCCGAAGGCTTTGGTGGCTGCTCCAACACTTACGCCTGCGAAGCCGAATGCCCGAAGGGTATTTCGGTAAAGACTATTGCACGGATGAATTCTGAATTTCTGACGGCTAAGGTGGTGGCGGAGAAGGTGGGGTAACTTATTGCAGCAGCTTGTATTTACAACGACGCTATAAGCTAGTGCGTATTATCTATTTGAGAAAAACCGGAATTAATTCAGGTTTTATTACAGGTTATCCTCCGCAAACCACTCCGCATAAGCTATTGTGGTTTCGCGCAGTCGTTGGTTATGGAGTATTACTTTTTATTATAATCCGACAGCGATTACTCAATGAAGCCGGCATACGCTCTAGTTTTCTTTTTGTTTCTGGTTTAGACTTTTATCAATATTTTCCGTCATAGCGGCAAAACACATGTTTATTGCTGAAACTTTCAGGAAATTGTATTACTTTTGCCGCTAAAACAGTATTATGATTGGTTTTGATCTGTTACACGAAATTGTTTACAAGCATCGAAAAGCTGCCGGCCTGAGCCGTGTACAACTTGCCGATCTGGCAGGAGTGGGGAAAACCGTCATCTTTGATGTTGAAAAAGGAAAAAAGACTGTTCAACTTGACACGTTGCTGAAAATCCTGATTGTGCTTAATGTTAAAACCCATCTGACCAGCCCATTGATGAACCATCTCCTGAACGGAAATGAGAACAGCTAAAGTTTTTGTAGGAACCACTGAAGCCGGGCTGCTCAAAGAACTGATGCCGGCAAAGAAATATGTTTTTGAATATTTCGATGAATACCAGGGTTTACCGGTTTCACTAACCCTGCCGGTTAGCAATAAAATCTTTGAGTTCGAAAATTTTCCTCCTTTCTTTGAAGGTCTGCTACCGGAGGGACATCAGCTCGAAGGCTTGCTTGTTAACGCAAAAATTGATCGTGATGATCTGTTCTCTCAACTGATGATGATTGGCAGAGATACAGTTGGTGCAGTAACAGTAATGGAGGTGCTGTCATGAAAAGATGTCCGATCACTTATGAGCCTGTCGAAAGTTCACCTTACAGCGAAAAAGGGTTGAAAATGCTTTCATCCAGCCTTAGTAAACTTGAATTATTTTCTTACACAGCCGAAGAGCAGAGGGCTGAAGCAAGAATGTTGGCTACAAAAATATCTATCCAGGGGGTGCAGCCTAAACTCAGCGCAATCCTGAACATCAAAGATGCCCGCTTCGAAATTGTCGAATCAGGTGGGAAATTCATCCTGAAACCACAACACCAGCATTATTCACAACTTCCGGAAAACGAAGATGTTACAATGCGTATGGCCAGCATGGCAGGGCTTGAAGTTCCGTTGCATGGAATGATTTGGTCGAAAGATCATTCACTGACCTATTTCATCAAAAGATTTGACAGGGTCGGACATAAAGACAAAATTCCGGTGGAAGATTTTGCACAACTTGCCGGAATGACAAGGGAAACCAAGTACAACTACTCCATGGAGAAAGTGATCATGCTGGTAGAAAAATTCTGCACTTTCCCGGTGATAGAAAAGGCAAAATTATTCCGGCTGGTGATTTTCAATTACCTCACAGGCAATGAAGACATGCATCTGAAAAATTATTCGCTGATAAGAAAACAAAACAAGATTGAATTATCGCCTTGTTATGATTTGTTGAACACAACAATTGTGGTTAAAGGCAAAGCCGAAGAAATTGCATTACCCATTGCAGGTAAAAAAAGCAACCTGAACAGAAAGCTCCTTGTTGAGTATTTTGGCATAGAGCGATGTGGGCTTACTCTGAAAGTAGTGGAAAGCATTTTACAAGATTTATACGCAGACAACAATGCCTGGTTCCAACTAATCAAAGATTGCTTTCTGTCGCAGGATTTTAAAGAGAAATACTCAGATATTCTTCATAAAAGACTAAAATTGATTGCTTTATAAGGAACGCCAGATGCTGAATGTATAGAAATACATTCAATCCAAAGCTTGCCATTGTTGTTCAAACAATGATTCAATTGCCAGCGGTACAAACGAAACACCTAAACATTATCCTCCGCAAACCATTCCGCATAAGCTGTTGTGGTTTCGCGCAGCCGCAGGCTGTGTAGTTTGACTTTTTCGGGTAAAGCCGCACCGATGATCCGGGCAAATTCCGTTACCAGGTTCTCACTGGTAGGCTCAAACGGAAGCACAATAAGTTTGCAACTCATGGCGCCGGGGTCGTTTGCCCAGGGCGAATTGCAGCTTACAACAAAAGCATGATCGTAATGGTTTACAATATGCTTGTTTACAATATCTTTCAACGCTTTGAAATCAATGACCATGCCGTTTGCAGGATTCCCCTCTTCATTCTTGGGTTCGCCCGAAATGGTAACAAACAATTCGTAGGTGTGGCCGTGAATGTTGCGACAAGGCCCGTCGTGATCTTTAAGCGAATGGGCCATTTCGAAATTAAAAGATTTGGTAATGCGTATGATCGTCATCAGATGTTGGATTTTAAGGAATCTTAATGATATGACAAAATTAGCATGGATTATCCACAAGAAACAGATGTCGCTATAAAGTATTGTTTTTCAGCTTTCCGGAAGCAACAAGCTGACGCAACCATTTATCTTGAGCAGCTTTCAGATAGGAATGCATATAGTACTGGTTATGCATGTCGGAGCCAACCAGGTCAATCATACCGAGATCAATCATTTTCTGTGCTATTTTTCTAACATCGCTTCCATAAAGGCCGCAAAGAGAAACCACATTAAGCTGAAAAAGTACTCCACGGTCTTTGAGTTCGTCGAACTTTTTGAAATTATTGAACCAGTAGCTGTAACGTTCAGGATGAGCCAGTATAACCTGGTAGCCATCTAACTGAAGATCAAAAATGAATGACTTAAAATTAGGATGAGGACTAAAGTAACTGAATTCCATAAGAATATGCTTTTCCCCAAAAGTCATCAATTCTCCTTTATTCATTTTCTCTTCGAATCCATCATCGAGCAAATATTCAGCAGCAGCTTCAATCTTTATGTCAATATTCTCTTCCTTCAAAGCTTTTTTAACTTTTTCAAGTCCCGATTGGATAATGGCTGGTGTGTTTTTATAAAATTCATCCTGGATATGAGGTGTGGTTATGATCTTTTGAAATCCAATTTTCCGGAATTGCCTGATCAGGCTGACAGATTCGTCGAGATCCTGTGCCCCGTCATCAATGCCCGGGATAAGATGTGAATGAAGATCACAATACAACTTCCCAAAATCAAGTGCTTCAGAAGTTTTACCTCGTCCGGTAAGAAGATCAAAAAAGCCCATCCCTTCTATCTTTTAACATATTGTTCATCGTAATATTTCAGGTATTCACCCGAAGTGACTTCATCGAGCCATTCCTGATTGCTGAGGTACCAGTCAACGGTGTGAGAGATTCCTTCTTCAAACTGCAGTGATGGAGACCAGCCCAGTTCTCGCTGCAATTTTCCCGAATCAATGGCATAGCGCAGGTCGTGACCGGCACGATCCTTAACAAAAGTGATAAGTTTATCAGAAGTTCCGGCAGATTGTCCAAGTTTTTGATCCATCACCTTGCAAAGTACTTTGATAAGGTCAATATTTTTCCATTCGTTGTTGCCACCAATATTGTAAGTTTCTCCATTGCGGCCTTCATGAAAAATGAGGTCAATGGCACGGGCATGATCCACCACATAAAGCCAGTCGCGGACGTTTTCGCCTTTTCCATACACCGGAAGCGGTTTATGGTTACGAATATTATTGATAAACAATGGAATAAGTTTCTCGGGGAACTGGTTTGGGCCATAATTGTTTGAACAATTGGATATTACAACAGGTAAGCCGTACGTGTCGAAATAAGCCCTTACAAGGTGATCGCTGCTGGCCTTCGAGGCAGAATACGGACTGTGGGGATCATAAGGGGTTTCTTCGGTAAAAAATCCTTCTTCTCCCAATGTTCCATACACTTCGTCGGTTGAAATGTGATAAAAGAGTTTCCCGTCAAAATCATTCTGCCAATGAAATTTTGCGGCGTTGAGCAGATTCACGGTTCCCACAATATTGGCCATGATGAACTCCATGGGATTGGCGATAGAACGGTCAACATGCGATTCGGCAGCAAGATGTATCACACCATCAAAATTGTGTTCGGCAAAAAGGCTCAGCATAAGCTCTCCATGCACAATGTCGGCCTTAATGAAGCGATAATTGGGCTTTCGCTCAATGTCTTTCAGGTTGGCAAGGTTGCCGGCATAAGTCAGCTTGTCGAGATTAAAGATGCAATAGTCCGGATATTTGTTTACAAACAGCCTTACTACATGCGATCCGATAAAACCGGCGCCGCCGGTGATCAGAATGTGTTTTTTAAAATCTTTCATGAGGTTCGTTTTAGGATGCCTTAATAATTCAGGAAGAATATATACCCTTTCTAAATCTGCCGGCTGGTTTGTTTATTTCGTTCTTTCAGAGCCAATTCCCACTTCCAGGCCGAAAAAGTCATTTCATCAAGCCCCAGTGTTGCTTTCCAACCCAATTCCCGGTTGGCAAATGCAGTATCGGCATACACTATTTCAACATCTCCGGGACGCCGCCCGACAATTTTGTAATTCAGTTTTTGTCCGGTCACTTTCTCAAAAGAGCGGATAACCTCGAGTACCGAAAATCCATTTCCGGTTCCAAGGTTAAATACTTCGAAATTCGACTTTCCGAAGTTATTGAACATACGTTCGACCGCTACCACATGCGCCTGGGCAAGGTCCACAACATGAATATAATCACGTATGGCAGTACCGTCGGGGGTGGGATAATCATCGCCAAACACACTCAGCACTTCTCGTTTGCCGATTGCAGTTTGAGTGATAAAAGGCATCAGGTTGTTCGGAACGCCAATCGGATATTCGCCTATCAACGCCGAGGGGTGTGCACCAATGGGATTAAAATATCGTAATGCGATGGCTTTCAAAGGATAAACCTTACACACATCGCGTATAATTTCTTCTGAAATCTGTTTGGTATTGCCATATGGCGACCATGCCGGTTTGATAGGCGATTGCTCTGAAACTGGCAATATGTCTGGCTGCCCATACACTGTGCAGGAAGAGGAAAAAACAAGGTTTGTGATACGGTGTTTTTCCATATTTTCCATCAGATTGATCAGGGAATATAGGTTATTCCGGTAATACATCATGGGTTTGTCAACCGATTCACCCACAGCTTTATAGGCTGCGAAATGAATAGCTGCATCAATCCCATGGTACTGATCAAAGAAACTTGAGGTTGCATCGGTATCTGCCAAATCCAGTTCAATAAAATCAGGCCTTTTACCCGTAATCTGTGCAATGGAGTCAACTACTTCAGGAAAAGAATTGGAAAGATTATCCACGATAACAACATCGTAGCTTCTGTTCATCAGTTCAACCACTGTGTGGGATCCGATGAAACCTGTACCGCCGGCAACAAGAACTTTCATGATGAAAATATTAAAGCATGAATACTAGCTTTGCAATAAAAATAAGGGGTATACAACCTGCATCCAACCCTCAGAAATCCTGAATTTTTCTGACCCTGTTATCCTCCAGTCTATATTTTTCGCCACTCTCCGGGCAAATGGCCATTCCTTTTACGTCGAAATGCAGGCGGTGGCCGAATTCGCTCATCCACCCAGCATGCCGGGCCGGATTCCCAACCACCAAAGCATAGGGATGTACTTCCCTGGTAACTACTGCACCCGCACCAACAAAAGCAAATTCTCCGATATCGTTCCCGCAAACAATGGTGGCATTGGCACCTATCGAAGCGCCCCGTTTCACCACGGTGCGAACATATTCTCCGCGGCGCACCACAGCACTCCGTGGATTCACAATATTTGTAAATACCATCGAGGGACCAAGAAAAACATCGTCCTCGCATATTACACCAGTGTAAATACTTACATTGTTCTGCACTTTTACATTGCAACCCAGCACCACCTCGGGTGAAATCACTACGTTTTGCCCGATATTGCAGTTTTCGCCAATCACACAATGCGGCATAACATGACTGAAATGCCATATCTTTGTACCCTTCCCTATTTTACATCCTTCATCAATTACGGCGGTTGGATGCGCAAAATATTCCTTTTCCATATTTATTTATTTACAAATTCCAGCACCGATGAGGTGATGTGTTTCAGTTGTTCTTTATCCAGTTCCGTGTGCATCGGTAGTGAAATTACCTGTGTGCACAAATCTTCGGTAACAGGTAAATCACCAGTTTTAAAGCCATATTGTGCGTATGCTTTTTGCAGGTGTATGGGAACCGGATAATAAATCATCGCAGGTATTCCGCTTTGCGCCAGGTATTCCTGTAATGCCATCCTGTCAATATCATGAAGTTTCAAAGTATACTGGTGAAAAACATGGGTTGAAAAAGCTGCCCTGGCTGGTATTTCAAGCTTTGGGTTCGAACCAAAAGCAGCATCATAGTAATCAGCAGCCTTTCGACGTGCTGTTGCATATGCATCGAGATGCGCAAGCTTTACATTCAGGATAGCTGCCTGAACACTGTCGAGGCGTGAGTTTACTCCGATGTCGTCATGATAATATCGTACCGTCATCCCATGATTTACGATGCTGCGTAATTTTATCGCCAATTCGTCATCGTTCGTAAAAATAGCCCCTCCATCGCCATAACAGCCAAGGTTTTTTGATGGAAAAAATGAAGTGGTTCCGATGGTTCCAATTGTACCCCCCTTTTTAATTGTACCGTCACTGAATATAAAGTCTGATCCTATGGCCTGGCAATTGTCCTCAATCACAAACAGATTGAATTTTTTGGCAATCTGCATGATTTTCTCCATATCAGCACATTGACCGAAAAGATGTACCGGCACTATGGCTTTGGTTTTCTTCGTGATCCTGCGTTCAATATCTTCAGGAATAATGTTAAAAGTATCGGGGTGAACGTCTGCAAAAACCGGAGTAAGACCCAGCAGCGCAATAACTTCAGCCGTTGCAATAAAGGTAAACGAAGCTGTGATCACTTCATCACCAGGTTTCAGCCCAAGTGCCATCATCGAAACCTGGAGTGCATCGGTACCATTGGCGCATGGAATCACATTCTTAACATCCAGGTACTTTTCAAGCGATATCTGGAATTGTCTGACTGCAGGACCATTGATAAAAGCAACTGAATCAACGACCTCCTGAATTGATGAATCAATTTCGTGCTTTATTTTTTCGTATTGACCTCGAAGGTCAACCATATTGATCTTATTCATTCAAGGGAAAAGTATTTTGGTGAAAATGCTGAGAGTTCTTTCAAATCGCAAAAATAGGAATTCTTTGGTATTGGCAGATCATATCATGCACCCATCCCGTATTATACCTAATTGATTAATTTTGCGTTTTTACATTTTCCTTTTCACCGTACATGATCATAATGAGGAGGACAAAGATTTAATCCCGGTTTTGTGAGCTATGAGAACAATAAAATTGTCTTGGATTCTGATTTTTCTAATTGCTATTCATTTTATCACACAAGCGCAGGTAAAAATCAGTGAAGAGAAGGCTGGTTTCCCCCTTTTTCATGCGTATTATGTTTACCAGGTGCCTGGAAATGACCTTGCCCTGCGTTTTGGAAACAATTCGATGATAGGAGGCGGATTTCTTTACAAATTTAAATCAAACCTGGTTACTGGTGTGGAAGGTGGATTTATTTTCAGTGAAAATGTAAAGGATAAAAGCAGTTATCTTGACCTGATTGCTACATCCGATGGTTTTGTAATTTCAGAAGGAGGAACTTTTGCCGGAGTTTTTCTGCATCAGCGCGGATTTAATTTCAATGCAAGGATTGGGGGAATTATACCATGCATTGGTCCAAATCCAAACTCAGGAATATTGCTGATGGCAGGTGGAGGAATCCTGCAACACAAAATCAGGTTCGAAGTTCCTGACAATAATGTGCCCCAGCTAAACAGCGAATACAGAAAAGGTTACGACCGTCTTACCAACGGTCCTTCTATCAGCCAGTTCATTGGTTATGTACATTTTGGCAGCGAAAAAACCATCAACTTCCATATTGGTCTTGAATTTACCCAGGCGTGGACTCAATCGCGCCGTCCCTGGGATTTCGACCGGTTCCAGGCTGACACACAAAAGCGTTTCGATTCACTCTGGGGTATTCGTGCCGGCTGGATTTTACCTTTGTACAAACGTACAACAAAAGAATTCTATTATTTCTGAATTCATGCAACTGCTTTACAACCTCAGCATCCGGGGCTATTTAATGGCTGTGCATATCGCTGCATGGTTTAATCCAAAGGCCAGGAGATGGCTGGATGGCCGGATAAATATTTTTAAAGAAATTCGAAATTTTGCTGAAAATCAGCATCCCAAAGCCTGGTTTCATTGCGCATCACTGGGTGAATTTGAACAAGGCAGGCCCGTAATTGAAGCCTTTCGGACGAAGCATCCGGAATTTCGTGTCCTGTTGACTTTCTTTTCGCCTTCCGGGTATGAAATCCGAAAGAATTATTCAAAAGCCGACCATGTTTGTTACCTGCCGGTTGATACACCGGGTAATGCACGCCGGTTCGTTTCTATGGTAAATCCATCTTTGGTAGTGTTTGTGAAATATGAATACTGGCTTAATTTTATGCAAGAGATTTCAGGACGCAAGATTCCTCTGTATGTGCTATCCGCCAGCTTCAGATCCGATCAGTTTTTTTTCCAATGGTATGGAAAATGGTTTTTAAAGAGCCTGAGAAAAGTGAGTCGTTTCTTTGTTCAAACACCTGAATCGGCCAAAATGCTTGAGAAACATGGAATCAGCCAGGTAACTGTTACAGGTGATACCCGGTTTGACAGGGTGGCCGCCATTGCAAAGGAAAATATTATATTACCTGTGGTTGACGAATTTGTTGAAAAAGATCGGCCTGTCATAGTCGCCGGTAGTACATGGCCGCCCGACGAAGCTGTATTGTCGGAGTTATTCAATCATCACCCCGGTAAATTCAGGCTCATCATCGCACCTCACGAAATACATGAGTCACATTTGAAAAATATAGAGTTGCAATTCCCGGGATTGACAATCAGATATTCAACCGCACTCAAAAACGGCTTAAACAACAAAGCCGTCCTGATCATAGATAGTATTGGTATGCTTTCAAAACTATACCGGTATGGGAAGCTGGCTTATGTGGGTGGTGGTTTCGGCACTGGCATCCACAATATACTGGAAGCTGCAGTGTATGGTGTACCTGTTATTTTTGGACCCAATCATTATAAATTCCGCGAAGCCCTTGATCTTATTAATTCAGGCGGTGCTTTCACCATCGGCGGTTATGAAGGTTTTGAAAAGGTAATAACAGACTTATTTGGCAGCGAAATTGCCTGGCAGAAAAGTGCTGATGCCGCACATAATTATGTAGTACGACAATGCGGAGCAACAGAAAAGGTAATGGCTGAACTGTTTTAATCACCCATTGACGTATTCTCCCGTTAGCTGAAAATCATGTTTCCGCTTGTAATAATGACCTATCTTTGTCAAATCATTATCCGCTCAGCATCTCCCGGCGAGTGAAACGGAATTTTGATAAGTGACAATTCTGCCCCATCGTGGGCAGCATTAAATGCATATGTTTTCCCGATTTGCTGCATCCATTTACCAGTCAGACGGGCAGATTCATGAATGTGGCCATGAAGTGTGATATAAGGTTGCCTGGTTTCAATAAATCGTTGAATAGCAATACTGCCTACATGTACGTCCAATGGAATATGATCAACCATTATCCCATCGAGTGCAGCACGATCAAGCCAGGTTTGATATGGCGGTGAATGAAACAGCCAGATAGATCTGCTGAGTACGGCATCTCTTGTCAAAATTTCAAGGTGCTTCTCAATGGTAGCAAATTCAATATCTTCATCAGGAGGGACGGAGTGGTAGCCTTCAGTGGGATGTATGCAACCCGGATCAACATAGCGCGAAACGTCGTACCTTTCCCAGTCTTTCAGACGGAAAGGTGTAGGCGGCACATAGGCATATCCATAAAAATCATATCCCTGAAAGTGGTATCTGTGCTGATGCAGGTAAGTCCAGATATATTGTTTTTCCGCATCCAAAATATGAGTTTCCTCAATACGGGCATCATCATTGCCTAATATGAGGTAAACCTTTGGATAATATTCCAGCATTTCGGCCTGCAGGGCGGCAAATTGAGGGATCAGAAAGTCCTGAACAAAGTTACTGACATGCTCAAAGTCCTTATGTCTGCGCATGCTGTAATGAGGCAGGAGATCTCCACCCAGCATGACCACATCGGGATGCCCATATCTAATATAGTCCAAAAGCTTGAGGTATTTGTCAAACTTACCGTGTAAATCGCTGACAAAACAGCCAGTCATTTTTTCTAAACGCATAGCCACATATTTCACCTTGAATTAATAGTCATCCGGATAGCTGAGCAGCATCAAATTCATTCACCCTTGAAATATGATCCTTATAGAACAAACTCCTGCAATTGAGGCAAATCAAAATTCCTTTAGGCTTCTTTAATAACTTCATGTTCGTAAGTAAGTGGGCTTCGTTTACGGGTAAAACTGATTCAGCAGATTTCAGCTTACGTTTTATCAAATCGCCAACCGACAAACCAATTTTTCCGTATGCATGTTTCTCAATTCCTTTAAAAACAATGGGTGCTTTATTTTGACTCTTTACTCCTTGACTCTGCTGTATCAATAAATGGGAGAGGTACGTTTCATATATACCTTCATACAAACCATATCCGGGTTCTTTATGAACTTCTGTTGCATAAACAATAATTTTCCTGCCGATCCCATCAACACATCTTTGAGTAAGCATAATCTGATAGATTTTAACTTTTCTCAGAATATCCCTGAGAAAAGAAAACTGTTTCACGAAGTAATTCCCAGAACACATTAAATGCTGATCTGCTAATGATAATATTGATTTCTGCTTGTTTTATAATGATAAAAAAATGAAAGAAGCAGAAACCTGCCAGGAAAATAAACTTCTGCGTTAAGGATTTCGCTGAATAAGAAGTGCTAATTACCATCGCTAGTTGGTCTATATGGCTATGTGTTCATGAATCTTCGCGCAGGAGTCTTGCCCTATCGTTGACTCCATTGATAAGAATGGCAAAACTGGATCTTTTTGCAATGTCCTCATCAGTAATGATATGCAGATCAATGAGTTCATTAACTTTGTGCCCGGTTCTCAGAAAATTGTAGTAGCCCAGGCTAAGGCTCCAACCCTCGATCCAGGCTTTAAGCTGATCATGCTGACTTTCATTGCCCACGAAGTGAATCATCAGGTCTATATCGCTTGCCGGACCAGCATTGGTATTCTTTGACGATCCTATCAGATATATGGCCTTGACACCAAAGCGTTTCATATCCATCTTTGAAGCCAATACTTCTGAGATGCGGTAGCGCCATTTCCAATGCTCATCTGAGTTGGTGGTCAACACAACCCTGAGTTCATCAGGATGCTGTGCCTGATTATCGGCTTTTGAAAGAACTTCTACACTCTTTTTCAGCTTACGGTAAAAAATGTAACGGCTCAATCTATCAGCAATAGTATTCAGCAACCTTTGTTCCTCTGGCAGAAACTGGCTGCCACCGGTAAGCCTTATGAGTTGTGTATAACAGACCTGGATTTCACCTGTGATGTTGCCGTCAATATTGATTTCGGCAGTTTGTATCCATTCAGTTACCTTGAAATCATCGGTGGGGAAATGCTCACCTTCATAGATAATCCGGCATTCGCAAACCGTGGTGAATTGCCAGGCAACAGGAATGATTTCCAGAAGTTCTTTGAAAATCATTTTCAGATCCTTATCAGGATCTTTCATGATCTCCTCCACTTCATAGAGGCATTTCAATTCCTTTGCCCGCTCTTTTAATCCACCTAATGCTTTGCTTGTCAGTTGTTCAATGAATTCATCCATGTTTGTTTTTTTTGTATTGGCAAACTTACTAAAAAACTGTCAGTTAAATAAAAAAGTTATCAGAAATAGATGATAAACCAGTCTGCAGATTGATCAATGGTGAGGAATAGATTTATCTTTGCAGCTTTAATATCTGTTTGTACTCCAAATTTTAAGATAACATGAACAAAGCATTTGATGAAGATTTCAGGATTAAAGCAGGTATAACCTGTGGCGATCTCAATGGGATTGGTTATGAGATAATTATAAAAGCCCTTTCTGACAGTCGCATGTGCGAATTGTTTACGCCGATTGTTTACGGAACTTCCAAAGCAGCATCATATTATCGCAAAACAGTTAATATCAGTGATTTCAGCTTCAATATTATCCGCAAAGCTGACCAGGCAAGTGCAAAGAAACCGAATATTGTAAACCTCAGAGACGACGAAGTTAAAATTGATCTTGGCATTGCTACTCCTGAATCAGGTGAAATGGCATATCAATCGCTTGAAGCAGCAGTTGAAGATCTAAAACGTAATCAGATCAATGTTTTGGTAACCGCGCCCATTAATAAGTATGCGATAAAATTGGCCGGTTTTGAATTTCCGGGGCATACCGAATACCTTGCGGCTCACTTTGAAACAGAAAATTACCTCATGCTTATGGTTAGCAGGAACTTACGTATTGGCATTGTGACGGGGCACATTCCATTGCACCAGGTGACCGAAAAGCTATCAAAAAAACTGATCATTGCCAAAGCAAAAACCCTTCATGACTCTTTAGTACGTGATTTTAATATTGGAAAGCCCCGGATAGCCGTACTGGGTTTGAATCCTCATGCCGGCGAAAGCGGAATGATCGGCGAAGAAGAACAAACGATGATCATTCCAGTAATTAAGGAATTGAACGACCAGGGTATGCTCTTTTACGGGCCATTTCCTGCTGACGGCTTTTTTGGTTCGTCAAGCTACCGGGAATTTGATGGTATCCTGGCCATGTATCACGATCAGGGAATGTTGCCCTTTAAAAGCCTGTCTTTCGAAACAGGTGTGAATTTCACAGCAGGTTTACCCATTATAAGAACCTCGCCTGCACACGGTACAGCCTATGAACTTGCTGGTAAAGATCAGGCTTCACCCGATTCATTCAGGGAAGCACTTTACATGGCCTGCGATATTTTTCGCAACAGGATGCTCTACGAAGAATTAACCCGCAATCCTTTAGTTTCTGTTAACGAGGGAAAGAATGAAACTTCGGAATCCTGAAAATTTGAGCATATTTTTCGGTGATCATACTAACGAATGAAAGGAATTTACATTTCCTTTACAATTTTTGATTTTTCAGAATGTCAAATCCCAGGTATACAGCCCTGACCATTGCCCGTATTTTGAATGGTAAACTGTTGGCCGGAATCAATCCGGAAGCAGATATTTATCATTTGGTAATTGACAGCCGTAAACCGGTTTCAATACATAACGATCTTTTTTTTGCACTTATAACCCAGCGCAATGACGGCCATCGCTTTATTTCGGAACTGATTGACAAAGGATTCCGGAACTTTGTTATCAGTAGTTATGATCCCATTTGGTCAAAAAGCGACGCATCATTTATTCTTGTTGATGATACGCTGGCAGCTCTCAGGCAACTGACCGCCTGGCACAGGAAGCTGTTTCAGATACCAGTCATTGGAATTACCGGGAGCAATGGAAAAACCATTATTAAAGAATGGTTAAGTCATTTGATTGGCAATGACAGGCATGTAGTTCGAAGTCCAAAAAGTTATAATTCACAGATTGGCGTGCCCCTGTCTGTCTGGCAAATAGAATCCCGACATGATATGGGTATTTTTGAAGCTGGAATTTCGTTACCGGGCGAAATGGAACAACTCGAAAAAATCATTCAGCCAACACTTGGTATTTTTTCCAACCTTGGACCTGCTCATGATGAAAATTTTTATTCTCTTCGTCAGAAAGCATCTGAAAAAATAAGGCTTTTTGAACATTGCCAAGAACTGATATGCTGCCGCGATCACACGGCTATCATAGAGGCATATCAGCATACAGGATGGAAGCATAAACCCACACTCATTACATGGAGCAGGCACGACAAAGCCGATCTCAGCATTTTGCACTGCAAAAAAGAGTCCGGGTTTACAACCATTTTTGCTCATTATCAGGATGTTCCGGTTCAGATACGTGTACCCTTTACAGATGAAGCCTCGCTTGAAAATATCATCCATTGCTGGCTCACACTGCTACATCTCAGATTTTCAAATGCAACCATTGCTGAACGGGCGCTGCATCTTCATCCGGTAGCCATGAGGCTAACCCTGAAAGAAGGCGCCGGCAACTGTTCACTTATAGACGACAGCTACAGCTCCGACCTGGCTTCGTTTAGCATTGCCCTCGGTTTTTTATATCAGCAAAACCAGCACAGACAGAAAACAGTGATCCTTTCCGATGTGCTGCAAAGCGGACGTAAAGAAAATGAATTATATGGTGAAATCGGACAACTGATAAAGAATAAAAGCATTGACCGTTTCATCGGCGTTGGACCTGCCATGCAAAGGCAAAAATCGAATTTTCCTGAGAAGTCGTTGTTTTATAACACCACCGAAGAACTGATCGCGCAACTGCCAGCTCTTGATTTTCATGATGAGAGCATACTTATCAAAGGAGCAAGGTTATTTGGATTTGAAAAAATTATTCAGGCGCTCCAACAGAAAACGCATGAAACAGTGCTGGAAGTAAACCTCGATGCACTGGTTCATAACCTGAACTTTTACCGGGGAAAAATTCAGTCGGGTGTGAAAATCATGGCGATGGTGAAAGCTTTTTCGTATGGCAGCGGTAGTTATGAAATTGCCAATGTGATGCAGTTTCATCGTGCCGATTACCTTGCCGTTGCTTATGCTGATGAGGGTATTGAGTTGCGTAAGGCTGGCATTCGTATTCCCATCATGGTGATGAATCCTGAAGAACAGGGTTATGAAGGAATTTTCAGATACGATCTCGAACCTGAAATATATAACTTACGAACGCTACACCTTTTAGAGCAAACCGCAAGACAATATGCCGTATCTGATCAACGGATATTAAAGATTCACCTAAAGTTTGATACAGGCATGCACCGGCTTGGCTTTGAAGCACGCGATCTGCAGGAGCTGACCTGGAGATTAAAAAAATCCTGGTTTCGCGTCGCTTCGGTTTTTTCGCACCTGGCAGCCAGCGACGATCCTCAACATGACGCATTTTCGCTGAAGCAAATCGAAACATTCAGGTGTATGTGCGGGCAGTTGGAAGAAATACTGGGGTATTCTTGCCTGAAACATATTCTGAACTCAGCAGGGATTACCCGTTTTCCGCATGCACAATTCGACATGGTAAGGCTTGGCATTGGCTTATATGGAATTAGCAACCTGGCTGGCGAACAGCCATTTCTTCAGCATGTGAGCACATTGAAAAGTATCATTTCGCAAATTAAAAACATCAGGGCCGGCGCTAGCATAGGTTATAACCGCGAGTTCAAAGCCTCGCGCGATATGCGTATTGCGATTGTACCGGTGGGTTATGCCGACGGTCTCAGAAGAAACCTCAGCAACGGGAAATATAGCCTGCTTGTGGATGGAAAACCAGCTCCCATTACCGGAAATATCAGCATGGACATGTGCATGATTGATATTACCGGAATCCAGGCAGCCGAAGGTGATGAGGTGATCATTTTTTCTCCGGAACATCCGGTCAGTCAATTTGCCAGAGCCATGCAAACTATTCCTTATGAGGCACTTACAGGAATTTCACATAGGGTAAAACGAGTATACTACCAGGAGTAATAATTTGAAATACTACATAATTCAACAAAAACAAGTATTCCCTGCATGAAGGATCAAAAAAGGGAAAACATCAGCCTCTTTATTATCCAATTGCGAATTCAACGGCAAATTATCCACCGTTCATTCCAATGCCGGAATTCTATTGATTCTGTATACCTGAAGGCCTGAAAGCGGATCAGAATAAATAACTTCGATATCTGCTTTTCCGGATGCCGAAAAAACAGTCTCTAACTGGTCGTAGGTGCTTCTGCTGTAATGTTTTATTATAGCCATCATGTTGGAATATTGTTCCAAAAGGTTCATGGCAGTATATGGCTGATCAAACCAATTTACAAATTGTCCATTCCACTCTTTGAATAAATAAGTGTGCGGATAAATCGCATTGAGTTGCTTACCAAATTTATGGCTTCCAATCGGAGTCATCAGCATCCCGAACATCAGCCCGCTTTCTTTCCTGATATTCCAGTTATCGGCGCTGATGATAAGCGCATCAGCCTCAGGAAGCTTGTCTACTTCAAGGATGATATTCCTTTTATGGCTCTGATATTGCTTTCTCAACTCCATATTTACTTCATGTTGCCGCATACTCCTGGGGTTTAGCAACAAACCCACTGCAAACAGGCTGTAAATAATTGTCTCAACCCATATTTTCCTGTACTGAATGATCTCAAGTAAAATATTGACTGAGAGATAACATAAAAACACAGTCAGCATGGAGTATGGTATCAGGTAATAGGTTTCGAAATGCTTAGAGATGGCCAACATTCCAGCTACCAAAGCTGCCAGGAAACCTGCCAGTGCCAGGATGTACCTTTTGTTCCCGATTCTTTTTTGTATGTAGGGTAACATTGAAATGGTAAGAAAAAATGCAGCCAGAACTGCTGCATAAACCAGATGTTTTTCCGATTGAACAATGGCTTTCAGATGCACAAGAAATTGTTCAGGGTCAATTACCGAATCTTTTCCGCTGCCATGTTTCCCGCTGTGCATGACAATTGCTTTGATCCATTCGTAAAAAACTTTCCCTCTTTTCAGCAACGGGAAAGTAAAAACCAGGAAGGAAGCAATAGTCGCAACAAGGTAGCTGAGTTTTTTCTTCACACCCTCAAATAGAAAGAATGGTGCGATCAGGAAAGGGGAAAAGCTAAATTTCAGGGAAATCCCAAAACCAATGATCATACCGAAGAGTAACGGCCGTTTATATTTCATCCGTCCATGATCCAGTTTCCCATATATATCCAATACGGTTGCGCCACACAAAAAAACCACAAGCGCAATAAACCAGGGTTCGGGCATATACCGCTCTACTACTGAAAAGACATATTCGACTACAAAAGGAGAAAATTGAATGAAAACAGTAGCCGGAAGATTTCTTGTCTTGCGATACACCCACCAGCCAGTAATAAAAGTAACGCAGCCAATTAAAACTATCATACTAATATTAAGCAGATTGAGATAGAAGTCAGGGTGCTGTAATACATCTTCCGCATATGAAGATGATGGGCGGAATAAATGCACAGTACGCGTAACTAATGCGGCGAGAACTATCAATGGCGTTCCCGGGTGATCAATAAAAAGATTGATGCTTCCCTGTCCTAGCAATACTCCGCTGTATAGATAGCTGTATTCGGGATCAATGGCAAAAAGAGAGAATTCCTGGTTGGTACTTCGCAGGTCAAGCCCCGTGAAAATGATACTAACAGGTATTGTTGCCAGTAACAGAACAGAAAATATTATTTTGCCTGTTGAAAATATTCTGTTCATAATAATATTCTTATCCGGAAACAGGGTTGATTTCAACTACGAATCAGCTGCTCAAAGGTACGCATTTTTCTGTCCGGATAACAAATTGTAATAAATATTTGGACAAATATGATTTTTAGAAACCTTGAGGCTTGTTTTGCCGCTACATTATATAATCATGCTATTTTTGCGATCACAAACGAACCTCATCATATGACACTTACCAGGCTTTCAATCATCATACCGGTTTATAATGAATCCAACACCATCAAGGAATTGCTCGGGCGTGTACTTGAGGTAAAATTGCCCCGGAATATCACCAAAGAATT
This sequence comes from uncultured Bacteroidales bacterium, assembly GCA_964419945.1. Taxonomy (GTDB): domain Bacteria; phylum Bacteroidota; class Bacteroidia; order Bacteroidales; family JAAYJT01; genus JAAYJT01. The sequence goes on from CAYQRU010000049.1 coordinate 23,239, forward strand.
GGTGGTGGTTAACGATTGTTCAACCGACAATACCCTTGAAAAGGTGAACGAATTTGTGCTGAGCAATCCTGACGCTGAAATACGAATCTTCAATCAGCAACCTAATCAGGGAAAGGGTGCCGCCCTGCACAGGGGCATACAGGAGGCTACCGGCAATTACCTTCTTATCCAGGATGCAGATCTCGAATACGATCCGAAAGATTACTTGATGCTCGTAAAGCCTGTACTTGAAAGTGATGCCGATGTGGTTTACGGCTCAAGGTTTTTGCGTGGAAACCCCCACCGGGTGGTAAGATTCTGGCATTATATGGGTAACAAATTTCTGACTCTGCTTTCAAATATGTTCTCAAACCTTGGGCTTACCGATATGGAAACTTGTTACAAACTTTTCAGGGCAGATATCATTAAGCCTATCCGGCTGAAAGAAAAACGCTTTGGGTTCGAACCTGAAGTAACAGCCAAACTGGCAAAAATCAAAGGTTTACGAATTTATGAAGTTGGCATCAGCTACCATGGCCGCTCGTATCAGAGCGGAAAAAAAATCAACTGGAAAGACGGTGTCAGGGCCATTTACTGCGTTCTGAAATACAATATCTTTTAATTCTTATGGGTATCGGCGGCACTCAACCAAAAAGATTTCTTTCAAGAAATATTATCGCAATCACTTCAGGATTTATTCTGCTGTTGATAATATTAACCAATTTCAGTCATTCACGCTACAACAGTCCGGTAAGGGTGATTGAATGGGACGTGAAATCCTACTATGCCTACCTTCCGGTATTTTTTATTTACAAGGATCCCGCATTGAAGTTCAGAGAAGAAAATCCTGAAAAATTTGCTGATCTGATATGGCCAATGTATTTGGAAACCGGAAGACCGGCACTTGTTTACACCATGGGTATGTCGTGGCTTTACAGTCCGTTCTTTTTTGCCGCCCATGCCGTAGCCCTGTCAACTGACTATGAAGCAGATGGCTACAGCCAGCCGTATCGTTTTGCCCTCACCTTCAGCGGTTTGTTTTATTTGTTGTTGGGTTTGTATTTCCTGATCCGCATTCTCAGGAGGTACTTCGGGGATTACATCATCGCATTCACGCTGCTGGCCATTGTGTTGGGAACCAACATGTATTATTATTCCACCTACGAGGCGCCTATGACGCATATTGGAAATTTTGCAGCGATTACGGTTTTCATCTGGCTCACCATAAAGTTTTATGATAATCCATCACTGAAATACATCATACTGCCGGGATTGCTGGCCGGGCTGATCGCGCTGATCCGCCCAAACAACATCATTGTGCTGTTTCTGTTTTTTTTATGGAACATTAGCAACCTGAGTGAATTCAGGAAGCGTATATTGTTTTTCTGGAAACGATGGCACTGGATTATGTTGATGGCATTTTTATTTGTACTGGTGTGGATTCCGCAATTTCTTTACTGGCATTTGGCTTTAGTTATTTTATTTTTTAATGAATTTTCTGTTCTCTTGGAATCCTTTACGT
>CAYQRU010000050.1:0-24383 GCA_964419945.1 uncultured Bacteroidales bacterium
AACAAATTATTAATTTTAACAGTCTTATTTCCGGGCATTGGATTGATTATCCTCCCACTTTTTCTCAGGGCTCAGGAAAGTGTATTGCCACAGATATCGCTTTACACCCTGCGAGGCGAAATGTTGAACGCCAGGGATATAAGAAATGATCATCAGCCGCTGTTATTGGTTTTTTGGAAAATGTCGGACAGAAAATCTTTTGAAAACCTTGAGTCTTTATATCAGGTTTTTAGTGAATCAACTGTATCCGATTCTGCAAGGATGATTGCCATTTGTGAAGATGAAGGTGGCTCTCATAATTTTATTGAATCCAAAATCGTGAGCCGGAATATCGAGATCGAGGTTTATGTTGATAAAAACGGTGATTTCCGCAGAGCACTGGGAGTTATCATTCCCCATACTTTATTATATGACAGCAAAATGAACCTTTATTGCAGGCAGCAAGGCTATTGTGCAGGCAACCAGGACATTTTGTGTAATGAAGTCAGAAAGTGCCTGACTAAGGTAAAATAAGACCGTATTATCGTATACAACCATGAAAAGTGGAAGGCAACATACTGGTTTGAATGATTGACTAATCGCTGCAAGATTAAGCTTGAAAGTATCAGGGATTTTATTGATCCTTCTTTTCAGCAGAGGGAATCCTGAAAGTAGGGTTGCTTATGGATTCTTGCCGATAGAAAAGACATTTACAGATGAAAAAGTTAAGAGGTTTTTCTTTGAATAAGGAAATAACTAAAAAGAGATTTTCAGTGATTACCATGCATCAAAATTCCATTCCAAAGTAACTTATATGTTGCTGGTGTCTGCCCCCTGTGATGCGGGCTGAAACCATACAGAATCAACTGACCTTTAGCTTTTTTGATCCAAACCAGTACAGCCTGCCGGGCTAGTAGTTTCTCATTGTTGGCATATCCACTCATTAGTATGTTGTCTTCTGAAAACCATGCAAGTACCCTTCTGTCCATATCGAAATATGGAATTGAAGTTGAAAAAACAGGGCTTCCACGATGAAATACTCCTACCTCTTCGGGCATTCCAAATGTTATTGGATGGGCTCTGGATAGTTTCATCCGAAGTGCAGATCCTGGAATCTCAAGCCCTTTTTTGACCAGTTCACTTCCTGTATTGCGAAAAGGCAACTGGAATTCTTCTTTGGTAATTCCTTCTCCAATGCTTAGTAATCCAGTAAACAAATCAACAGAGCGTCCCCATGAAATTACCGTTCCACCCTCATTAATAAACTGTAAGACATTCTCCAAACCTTTTTTCTCCATTCCCCGCGAAAATTGGGGCGGATAACGCGACACAGAGTATGATCCTTCAGTACCGAATTTCCCTTCCATCAGAACTGACTTATTTTCGTCAGAAAAGATCAGGATATCAAACTTTTCTGTTAGTCTCAAATCCTGCAGGTCAATTGGCCGTATTACAGTATAAGGCAGGGAATAGTAATCGAAAAGGTACCTGGCCCACCCGGCATCCATTGCCTGGAACCAGCTCTCTACAAGAGCAATGCGTGGCAGTTTCATCAATTTTGATGAAGGCAAATAATGATCCGGGATAGAAACCGGGCTGACCAATAGTTTTGAGGTCAGTTCCTCAGTGTCTTTTTCGACCCTGATTAGGAAACTTCCTTCAGGATATTCATTACCGTTGTATATAAAAGCTTCGGTGGTACGACTCACACTCAATTCTTTTGATAAGGCCTGGAAGGCGGCCTTAAAACTTTCGTTGTTGTTCACAGAAAATAAAAAGTGATTGTACCGGATGGGAATTTCTCTTTTCAGGTTGAATGGTTTCACGCACTGAACCATTTTTTCTTCGACCTGATTCAATACTGACCTGATTTCGAAAGAAACCAGCCCTTTATGCAGTGGCAGGGACCATGAAGTAATGTCATAAGGTTTTATCATCTCACCTTCAGGAGTATAATGGCGCTCCGGGAACTTCTGAAGTTCCATTACTTCTTTAATGAATGCCCTGTAGGGTTGGGACATTGGAATAAAAATATCGCCAACATGAAACATCTGGTTCGCAACATTCACATTATCATTGAGTTGATATATTTCTATTCCATGTTCTTCCAGCAGGTTAACAAGAGAAACAAGCTCGCTCTGATCTCGTTGATCAAGTGGTAGGATATAATAATAGGGAGGTTCATTTCTGCCTTTTACAATCTGTGTGTGAGCAAATTCGTTTCTGAACTTCAGTATTTCTTCCCTGTGCAAGGCTGCAGTGTAAAGATAACTGATTGTACTGGTTCGTTCGTAAGTTACTATATCACTCAATCGCCACCATCCTCCCGGCCAGGGTTCCGGCATATTGATGCTTTTAGCATATTCGCCAAGGCCTTTTCCAATGGCTGATAACTCATTTGGTTCTATATATATGGGTGAAGCAATGTTCACACCAGCGCATTCCGACAACATCCCGATCACACCTTTCCAGATACAGGTTGTGGTTGAACCAGGCCAGTAATCATCAAATAGATAATTTACTGATACCCCTTTGAGGCCAAAGTTTGTCATATCAGTAACAACCCGTGAACCGAAAACACGCATCCAGTTCCAAACACCAGCATCAACATTTTCTGCAATGGGATCGCTTGGTGGCGATATAAAATATCTTGGCCCGGTAGAACCCATCTGGTGTTTTTCGACCATAACCTGCGGAAACCATTCGTTATTATAGAAATTGGCTATAGCTTTGTTTTCTTTTTGCGTGAGTACTACAAAGTCGCGATTGATGTTATGTCCCACATATTTATGATACACACCCGGCTTTGAGCAACCATCCAGAGGTGTGTCCTTATACTGATTGTAATTGTCCACGATCATGTTCATCCCGTCCGGATTATGACAGGGAACGATCACACAAACTGTATTATCAAGAATAAAACCTGTACGTGCATCAAATGAAGTAAGTAATTCATAAACAATGGCCGGAACAGCCTGTGCTGGACCGACTTCTGTAGAATGCATTGACATGGTGAAAAAAACAAAAGTTTTTCCATTCGTGATTAATGGCTCCAGATCATCGGATTTCAGATTGCCATTCAAAGCAAGCTGGCGGTTTATATTCTTTAATTCATGCAGTTGCCTGATATTTTCTTCGGCGGAAACAAAAACAGCATAGATGGGTTTTCCCATTTCTGATTCACCGATTTGTTCCACGTACATTTTATCAGTTAATAGGGAAAGATCCATCACGTAATCCATCAGAGTTTCATAATTGAAAAGCATTTTGTCGGTTCCGGGTTCAAAACCAAAATGTTCTTTGGGAGATAGAAGTTTTGATTGTGCATTGACTGTCAGAGTCATCATTACGATTACAAGGACTGATAGAATCTTTTGTAGTACGGAGAGTCGAAGTAGCAGATCAGATTTCATAAAAACTCTTTATTTATCAACTAAAAACAATATGCCGTTATCAGGGATTTTCGGGGCGTTAAAGGTAAATAAAGTTTTGGTGATGTGGCTTTATCCCAAAAAAGCTCGTTTGTCTTTTGATAGTTTCGAAGGAATTTTTGGTATAATACACAAACGAAATGAAAGCAGAGAAGGCCGTTTTATTCATAAAACGACCTTCTCTGCTTGTGCTTATAAAGCACTAGATTGTGATTAAATTATTCAATTACAATTTTTCGTATTGAAACATCAGATGATGTGTGCACTTCGAGAATATAGATTCCTTTGCGAAGGTTAGAAGTGTTAATAGTTGTCATTTCTACCTGAGGAATTCTTTCTTCAACCGTTTGTCCAAGTTGGTTGGTGAGACGAATAAGATTCAATGTTTCGCTGGCCTGGATTGAAATAATTTCCCGTGCAGGATTCGGGAACACTGAAAGAACAAACTCACTTCCAATACCGCTTGCATGCTTCAGAATTTGAACCTCGTCAGCAGTAACATTGGAAGCGATGATATCACCCCATACCGGGTTTATTTTTGAATTGAGGTTGAAAAGTGTAATCAATCCGGCAGGCAGGGGTGTGTTATCGTAGCTGAAAACCAATCCGGTGAGCACACCATCTTTAACCGCACCGATAAACTCAAATCCTTCGATGGCCAGATTTATCTGATCCATTTGTATTCCTTGAATTTCAAATTGTAGGCCGGCCAGGGTTCCATCGCTATGTAATTCGATGCTGTTCTGATTCAGATAAATGTTTGCAGCCTCTGATTGAAAACCGGGATTGAAGTTTTTGGTTCCCAAAATAATATTGATGGTTCCAACCACATCAAGAATATTGATTGTGCCGCTTCCGTTCACGTCAGCATTTTCGAAGCAGAACGGCTGGGGATTTCCGAAAAGGATGTAGCTGATGGTAGTAACCACATCAAGTACATTCACCACTCCATCGCAGTTTGAATCGCCAGGGGTTACAATTACTTCAACTACTGACATACTTACCGGAACAGTAAAGGTAGGAGTATCAGGATCGTTGCTTGAAATAACAATATTAGCTGAGTAATCGCCAAGCGACAGGCCTGCACTATTGAAATTCACTGTATGCGAGTTTTGTGCGCCGGGTGTCACAGTTCCCTGGACTGGAGTAATACTTAACCAGTCGAGTGAAACAGATAATGCAACATTGTCAAGGAATATAGCAGCGCCATCCGTGTTGTTATCAGAAACAAATTCGCGGAACGCAATATAAAAATTAGTACCAGGTGTGAGGAATTGATCGAGATTGTAGGTGTACAGTTGCCAGGTATCGGGGCTTGTGTTATTAAAGGTAAGATCAGCCACCATGATCGTAAAGGCATTTACATTGTTCGGCACAGTGGTAGAAATTTTTACCTGGACATTATCGAGATACGTATTTGGCCAGTAGCGCATATGGAATGACAATTCCATGCCTGCAGCCATGGTGAATTGTTTGGTGACAAGCCACTGGTCGTTAGCGCTTGCGCCACCCGTGTTCCAGGTACAGAAGGCCATTGTGCTGCCACCATTGGGTGCGGGTTCCGCAGTTCCTCCCTGCCATCCGGGAATAGGTGAGGTACCTGCGGCCAGATTTGTCCAGCCAGTGCCCGGAATAGGATTGAGCTTTGTCCATCCTGTCGGTGGAAATGTACCTTCAAATCCTTCAAAGTATACCACAGCGTCTTCGTCACCATTGACCAGGTATTGAACGCTGGCTGAGTAAACCAGGTCTGCATTTCCTGTATTTCCAACGGAAAGCATGTCGCTGGCGGTAGTATTTGGAAGCATGGTTTGAGACAATGAAACAGGCATTACCTCAATATTGGGAAATTCGGGTGTGCCTTCAATAATTAACTGAACTGGAACAGTCGTTGTGGGGTGAACCGGGTCATTACTAGCAATGACAATATCAGCATAATAGGTTCCGAATGTAAGATTGGTACCATTGAAATTTACAGTTAATGGCATTGTACCTCCTCCGGCAACTGATCCAGCCAGCGGATTAACTGTTATCCATGGAGCTACACCAGGATAAATGGTGCCACGTATGTTCCAGTTATAGTTAAGTGTAGGTGCCAGTTCAAATAATCTGCTCCATGCTGTGCCGTTGGTTGAAATCCAAGCTCCGTCAGGATTTGCAGGGCCAGCATCAACACCTGCACAAAATTCACCTGCTGCATGAGTAAGGTTGTAACCAATCCAGATATCATTACCATCTAAAGTTACGGGTATGGTGAGGGTGATAGTATTCCAACTTTCCGGAACGGGTGTGAAGTCCTGCTGGTGCAATAGGACACCAGGGGCAGTGGAAGTTCCTGCAGCCCACACTCTTAATGTAGCTGCACTCGGAAGATCATTGATGTAAACATCAACCGTTTCGAGGGTGTAATAGGCATACTGGTTTACCATGGCAGCAGGGAAACGTGCGGCCACATACATTGTACCGCCATTAGTGAGCCCAATGGCATCGTCGTTCGGACCGTCATAATTCAGAATGACAGGATCGTCAGCGTTATTTGGTTTCGGACTGCCACCGTTAGTTCCGTCCGGAGTTGTTGCAAGGTCAAGATCAAAATGATGAACCTCTCCCACAGGTACAAGCTTGACAGGACGATTCTTTTGCTCAGGGTAAGTGATGCTTACGTTGAAATTGAGCGTTTGCATACCTATGTTGCCAACGTTTAGAGTTTCGGTCCCTGACTGGCCGAGAGGCAATACTTTGCTGATTGCAGTTGGATCAACTGTAATGGTTGGAGCACTTGGTGTACCTGTAACATTTAGTTGTACCGGAACAGTAACCATTGGAGTGGTTGGATCGTTGCTGCTGATCTTCAGATTTGCATTGTAAACACCTACATTGGTACTTGTTGAGTTGAAAACAACGTTCAGCATATTTGCTGACCCGCCGGGAACAGTGCCGGATGTAGGATTGATGCCCAACCAGGGAATAACTCCGGGTACCAGGGTGCCACGAATATTCCAGTTGTAGTTCAGTGTTGGTACGAGCTCGTAAAGCCGGCTCCATGAGGTACCATCTGTTGAAATCCATGCGCCATCGGGAACTGCCGGACCTGCGTCAGTACCTGCAGGGAACTGGGCTGCAGCATGTGTAACAGAGTATCCAATCCAGATATCTGTTCCTGAAATTTCGATTGGGGTTGATAACTGGATGGTATTCCAACTGGTAGCTACCGGAGTAATATTTTGTTGATGCAGCAAGGCGCCTGGAGTCGTACTTGTGCCGGCACCCCAAATTTTTATGGTGGCTGCTGATGGGAGGTGATTGATATAAATATCAACAGTTTCCAGCATATAATACTGGTATGGAGCAACCATAGCTGAAGGGAAACGGGCAGCAACATTAAATGTTCCTCCATTTGTCAAACCAATGGCGCTTGCATTGGGCCCGTCATAATTCAGTACAACAGGGTTATTTTCAGTCATGTTATCCGGACTACCACCAGAGGTTGGAACCGGTGAGGAACTAACATCAATATCAATCAATTCGTTCGTTCCTTCAGGAACAGGTTGAATGGCAGTGCCATCGAGGCTAAGAAATTCGATATCCACACTATAGGTGAGAGGTAACTGACCTACATTTCCAATGCTCACTTGTTTGGTTGCAGTTTGTCCAACCAGCAGTTCCTGGGTCAGCGAAGTCGGATTTACATTAATTACCGGTTGTTGCGGAGTTCCGGTAACATTCACTGTTACGGGAACACTTACAACAGGATTATTGATATCGTTGCTGACTGCCTTGATAACAGCAGTATAAGTTCCCTGGCTGAGCATGCTGCCATCAAAAGTTACTGTATGATTAACATTTGCGGATGGATTTAAAGTGCCTGAAACCGGGGTAAGCGATAACCAGTTGGGAACAGCATTTCCTTCAAGTCTTGCTCTGATATTCCAGTTATAATTCAGGGTTGGGCTGTTTGAAAGATGGCTCCAGCCAGCGCCTGTCTTGATATAATCTCCGTGAGGATGCGCCGGTCCGATATCAGCACCAGCAGGATAAATACTGGCAAGGGTTTGGTCAATCCAGTAGCCTACCCACAGTTCTTCACCAGTAACAATAATCGGATTGGTGAGTGTAATGGTATGCCATTCGGGCATAACGGGAGCAAAAGTTTGCTCATGAAGCAAATCACCAGGTTCAACAGCAGAGCCTTCACCGTAGATGCGAAGTTTAAAGGTACAGTTTTCCACGTGGTTGATATATACATCCACCTTGGTTATTGCCATACCAGCATGTGGTACGGTCATATCGTTGGTGAATTTCGCAGCAACCTCCCATTCGTTGGGATTGTTTAAACCAATGCCTGTATAGTTGGGGCCGTCGTAATTGAGTATTACTTCGTCAGTGGGATTACCAGGTTCTGTAACCGGATTTGAAGATGGATCAATCATCAGACAGTTTGCAGGATTCTTGATAGTAGACTGGAATTCAGGTGCTTCAAGCACACTATTGGTTTTGCTGAAAGTGTAATTTACCTGGAAACCATAATTTAAAGGAGCGGTACCTGTATTTTGAACATTAAGGTTATCAGTGAGTATTTGCCCGGCAACCAGGTTCTTCTGAAATTGCATGGGTGTCAGGGCAATAGATGGTTCGTTTCCTGAGGCAAGTTCAATCCATGAAAAATCATCCATATAGTATTTGGATGTTTGACCGGTTGGTGCACCAGCGTATACATTAATGCCACCCAACTGAGCCCCTGCTGGACTGACAGCACCAGCAGATGTCAGGCTCCATTGCCATTGATGAATCAGGTTATCATTGATATAGAATTTGGCGAGATCATTATCAAGGTCAATCACATTTTTGATGTATATCCACGAATTCATTGGAAAAGTGAAGGTTGCTGCATTTGCACCTCCGGCATCAATATAGCCTGAACCATTGTTGCCAAAAAATGCTTCCATTACCCATTCAATACCAGGAGACTGATGGCGCTGGAAGTTAAAATAACCTCCGAAACCGGTTGGAATGTAATAGTAAAAATCCACCTGATATGATCCGCTAACCTTATTGCCCATGCCAAAAATAAGGTCATTTGTTCCGGTAACCTTGACAGATTTGTCACCACTGTAAGCAAATTCATTGCTAATGGTACCTGACGTGCCGCCCGGCCATACAATCCATGAAGGATTCTGTGAAACTAAGGTTGCATTCAGGGTGTATGCATCAAAGTTATCCTCATAAAGAACAACCTGAGCATGCAGGCTGAAAGCGAAGGCAAAAAATGCCAGAAGGGAAAGTAATCTTTTCATTGTAAAAAATATTTAGTTAGACAAAAGATTAGAGGTCGCAAATGTAGATAAAATATGTTAATCATCTAACAAGCTTCATGAAAATATATAATTGCAGCGAACATGCTGGAGAAAAGCGGAGATACAAAACCTGCAAGGTATAACCGTGTATTACATACCTTCAGCAAAACGATAATAACTATGGTATCATGAAGACATTGGTTCAACTACCAAAAGCTTAAAAATGTAATCATTTTATTGCAGTACCAGTCAGTATGATTTAAAGCAGGAAGCGGTATGGCAACAGAGCGTCTTCACCGGCATAACCAACACCGATCCGGGCAGTAACTTTGAGAGCATTGCGATCAACAGTAAATTGATTGTCCTCCAGCCAAATCAAATCACCCATTAAATCAATGCCCGAAAATACAACCTTGATGCCAAGTGCTTTGGTGATCCTTCCCGGCCCGTTTATCGAATTATCTGCAAAGATTTTTTTTCTTAATCGTTGCTGGATTATATCAATGCCATGAACAACCTTAATTCCTCTTATTAAAACAGCATCAGGAACTTCAGGCATTCCGGTCACAACATTGAACAGATCATGCATGCCATAGCATAAATACACATAAGCTGTTCCACCACGCATGTACATTATCCGGGTACGTGAAGTTCGCCTGCCATTGTAGGCATGCGAAGCTTTATCATGGATGCCTGCATATGCTTCTGTTTCTGTGATGATACCTCCTGATAAATGGCCTCCAATCCTGGTAAAAAGCGTCTTACCAATCAGGTCTTTGGCTATTTCTATTACATTCTCACGCATGTAAAAGGACAGGGGAAGTTTCATACAGTTTATGATTACTATATAGCCTAACGCAATGTGCGTCCGGATGATTGGGTTTTACAATTTCAACATTCCTGGCTGTTCAGGCATTCAGGTAAAAATTAGTCCCTTGAACGATGGGATAAAAGGTCTTGCTCTATGACTTTCATTCTTTTGTTATTCTGTATCACTTCCTGCTTCCCCATCTGAATTTGTTGTCATCTGTTACGGTGATCTTATCATTGTCGAGTAGCCATCGGAAAGCTTTCAGTATCTTATCTTCATTCAATCCGGAAATTTTTCCGATAATTTCTTCCATGGTCAAAGCATCAACCGAAATCAGCGGTTCCAACTGTTCAGCAACTTTATTAAACTCAAATTCGCTCAGTTCCAGTTTGTTCCGTTCAACACAGACATCGCATCTTCCACATCGTCTGCTGTTTTTTTCACCGAAATATTCTAATAAGAGAATGCTCCGGCAAACATCATCCTTTTGAACATAGTGAATCACACTTTCCATCCTTCTGGCAGCCGCTTTCAACCTATCCTGATAGTTATGTTTTGAAATCTGTAAGGAGGTCACATCCAGTCTCTCTGTGAGAAAAATCAACTGAGGTTTTTCCTTTCTGGGAACATAGGTTATGAGTCCTAATTTGTTCAGCATATGCAAATTCTTTATAACATCATTGATGTGCATTGGCATACGCCGAGCAATTTCTGCTTCGCTGATGCGGGCAAAAGTGGTAAACAATCCGGTATAAGATCGTAATAAAAGTTTCAAAAACGGGTCATACGCAGGATTTTCTACCTGAAAGCGATAAAGATTTTCTTTTTTGGCTCTGATATTGATCAACGATGGAGATCCAACATCTTCATTTATCGCAATGTAGCCTTCTTTTTCAAGAAACTTAAGTGCATTGAAACTGATGACGGGATTGAGTTTATATTGATTGCAAAACTCAGTGAGTTCAAAATCAAAGCTTCTGTCTTTGCCACTTCCTGTTGCCAATTGAAAATAATTTCCAAGTGCATGGTAAACCTGTTTGATCACTTCGAGGGCAGGGTAGGAGAGGGAGAGATTATGCTTCAGGTCAATGATATCGGAATTATCATAAAGGATTACGGCATACGATTGATTGCCATCACGGCCTCCGCGTCCGGCTTCCTGAAAATAAGCCTCCAGACTATCCGGCAAGTCAGTATGCACAACAAAGCGAACATTAGGCTTGTCAATTCCCATTCCAAAAGCATTGGTTGACACCATGATTCGAATTTGGTTATTCATCCAGGCTGTTTGCCTTTTATCACGGGTGGCTGCATCAAGTCCGGCGTGGTAAAAGTCGGCCGAAATTTTTCGGCTGTTCAGCAAATCTGAGATTTCGCGGGTACGACGGCGATTTCTCACATAGACAATTCCTGTACCCCTGATGCGATTACAGATCTTCAGCAATCGTCCCATTTTATCTTCTTCGTGCTGAACAACATAGGTCAGATTAGTGCGTTCAAAACTTTTCTGAAAAACATTTTCCTTTTCAAAGCGAAGTTTTTCCTGAATATCTTTCACTACTTCGGGAGTAGCAGTGGCAGTCAGCGCAAGCACTGGAACACCCGGAAGAAATTCACGGATGGCAGATATCCGCAGGTAAGGTGGCCGGAAATCGTAGCCCCATTGCGAAATACAGTGAGCTTCATCCACAGCGATTAGATTAACACGAAGTCGCGGAAGGATAGCAAGGAATTTTTCAGTTTCAAGCCGTTCAGGAGAAAGATAGAGAAATTTCACATCACCAAACATACAATTATCAAGCACCAGTTCAATCTGTTTTTGGTGCATTCCGCTGTAAATAGCTACCGCGTTGATATCCCTCCGTTTCAGGTTCTCTACCTGATCCTGCATCAAGGCAATCAGTGGTGTGATAACCAGACATAATCCGTCTTTGGCAAGTGCCGGAACCTGAAAACATACAGACTTACCTCCACCCGTTGGTAACAATGCAAGCGTATCCCGCCCATCTAACACTGATTTGATAATGTCTTCCTGCAGCGGGCGAAACTCTGAATAACCCCAGTATTTGACCAATATATTCTTTAGTGGCAAATCAATTGAGTTTTATGTTTCTGAATTAGTCCAATGTAGTATTATCCTGCACAACTATATGAAAATCAATTATAAATTCCTTTTTAATTGTTATAATGCCATTCCCTGTTCAAGCATCTTTCTCCAGACAGTAACTATAAATTGGGTTAATCGTATTCAGTTAAACTTTCTCCATCCTTTTTCGATGTTATAAAAGTAGATGTTTTTTTTATGTTGGATACAAACAGGTAAAAATTTCTACTTTTACGATCCTGAAACCTGCGAGTCAATCAATTCAGCAGAGGTTTCAAATATTTGCTTTATGTATTGGTATTCAATGAATTAATTTATTATTTTCGCAACATGAGGATTTTTCTGACTGGTTATATGGGAAGCGGTAAATCAACCCTGGGCAAGCGTCTTGCGAAGAGATTAGACTATGATTTTTTTGATCTCGATGATTATTTTGAGCAGAAATACAAAACGAGTATCACATTATTTTTTGAGCGTTTTGGTGAAGAGCATTTCCGGAGGTTGGAACACGAAACACTGCTCGAGGTGATCAATAACTATAGCAATATTGTTTTGGCCTGCGGTGGCGGAACACCATGTTATTATAATAACATTAACCTGATGAATCAACATGGTTTTACATTATATCTTAAGCTTAGTGCCACTGCACTGGCTTCGCGTTTGAGCAATTCACCGTTCCGTTACAAACGCCCAATGCTTAAAGGCCTCAGCAGGAAAGAACTGCTTGCGAAAGTTACTTCACAACTAATGGAAAGAGAGATATATTACAATCAATCTCAGCTAATCATCGAAGTTTTTGATCTAAATCCGGAAAGCATCGTCAGGAGAATCAGTGAGAGTATTGGAGAGCAACATGAGGAAATACAAAAAATTCAAAACAACGAATCAACTTAGTCAATAAGCGCTTTGTTTTGATCATAAAAATGAATTACTTCATGTTTGAGTAAACCCAATTATCAATATGCACAGTTTTCAATATATCATTGGCAATTCGACACTAAAACATTTTACAGTCAGAACTTTAGCGACAATTGCAATGCATACACCCTTGGTGGTTGTACGTCAGCCGGACGAGTCATATACTCGCGGTTAAAAAGATTATTGACAATGAACGATAACTTCGTTCCGGTAGCCGGTTCCCAGGAAAAACGCCAGTTAACTATGATGTCGCCCTGGTCATGTTTTTCACGATATTCTTTCATTCCGGGAAGTATAACTGCATAGGCAACCCCATTTTCAAAGCGCAGGGAATCTTCAAAAGCCCGGTCAATATTAATGATATGGCTGTGATAGTCAATGTTAAAGCCCGACGACAACTTCCTGTACGAAATATCAACAGCGGCTTTGCTGTTATGATAAAACCTGTATTTCAGAATATTCTTATTTGTCGAAGCATAAACATCTCCACGATCGTCAAAATCCTTATCAACAGGATTGGTATATGTATATCCTATGTTATAATTATATTGAAGAACTCCGGCATTGCCTTCGCCAATAAAACCAATTTCAAAGCCGGTAATTCTGGCATTGCTGATATTCTCGGCTTTAAATCCCGTGTAATTGAAAAAATCAAACAGAGTTGGATCAGTTATTTCCGGAGGATAATGCTGCCCGAAAGTGAATTCAATCATATCAGTGTATTCTGTCAAAAAAATTGTGGCGTCCAGGTAGCCTTTTGTTTGACCAGCTCTGTAGCCCTGTTTAATTCCAAGTTCAGCATTCCAACCATATTCTGGTTGCAGGGTTGGATTAGGAAAAATTTTCAATGCTCCCACCTGGGTTGCAGCATATTTCTCGGCAATGGCGGGATAACGGAAACCCTGACCAAAGCTGGCTCTCACAAAGGTAAAAGGTGATGCCTGGTAATTGATACCGGCCCTCAATAAGGGTCCTGACTGTTCAGTCTCGTTGTTTACTTTATGAAATTCATAACGGCCTCCCAGAGTAAACCTCCATGTCAGATATCGCTTTTCAGCCTGAAAATACAGCGATTGTGTAGCAGCAGTGTTTTTCTCATCTCCAAACAGATTTGACGTTGAAATTGCCCGGTTTGCACTTACACCGGCGGTCAATGAAAGATCATTTTTTAATTTTTTGAAGTATTGATATTCTGCAAAGTATGTATCATCGTGATTGGTTAGTGAATCGTTATCATAGGCTACGTTGAAGATACGAGCGCGTAAAGTGTGGCGGTTGTTACCCGAAAAATATGTGATATGAGGATCAAGGTTGAAACGTTTGTTATCAAATTTCTGATCAAATATCGGAGAAGATTTGTATACACCGCTGTCGCCGTCAAGCCATAACAGGAAATTTCCTCCCTTGTTCATCATCATGTTAACATTCACACCATAAGACAAACCTTCCACTTTTCGGCTACGGAAACGGGTATTCATGTTCAGCCGTGCTAATTGTTCATGCTCTTTCTCCCTGTATCCTTCATCGGAGAATATATTGGCACCAACCACGACATCAAAGTTTCCTTCACTGCGGCTATGGGAGAATCGCATACCTGAATAAAAAGGCTGTGTATTTCCCCACCAGACAGTTTCTCTCCGGTGAGGCTGACCATAAATCCCACTGTAGAACATGATATGGGTTTCGGGTTTGGCACCTGGCCATGCAGTTCTGATATTGATCACACCATTCAGTGCCGAAGAGCCATATAATGCCGATGAGGCACCTTTCAACACCTCAACCTGGCTGAGATTTTCAAGAGGCACAAAATCCCATTTTGCTTCTCCGCCTCCGCCAGTGAGCATGGGCAGGTCGTCGAGAAGCAGCATGACTCTTGAACCTACTCCATAACTGTATCCGTTACCACTGCGTATGCTCACCTGATCGTCCATTAACATGACTCCCTGTACTTGTTGCAACGCGCTTTCTACTGACAGTGTGTGTGTATTTTCAATGGTTGCCTTATTGATCACTTCCATAGAAACAATAACATCAGAAATACGTTGCTCGTATCGTGAGGCGCTTATAACCAGTTCGTTAAGTAACTGTGTTTGAGCTGACATCTGAATGTCCAGTGTGAAAACATCCTGTTCATTCACTTCAATATTTTTCGTAACAGAATGAAATCCCAGAAATCTGAATTGAAGTTTAAATTTTCCAGTTTCAAGAATAATCGTGTAGAAACCTGTTGAATCGGTGGCAACACCACGATTGTCTTCAATCAGCACATTTACTCCTGCAAGTGGATTACCAGTTTCTGCATCGGTTACAATCCCTTTGATTTCAGGCTTTTGAGCCGATACTCCGAAGTTGAAGATAAGCAGGAGAATCATTAATACTGGTTTCATGAAGCATGTTGATTTTTAGTGTGGAGGATGAACTATGAAACGGATTATTGAATGATGAATCATGGAAGGTATGTTTCAAGGGAGTGAATAATTCAACATAATTGATGCATTACCCGGAATATGATAAAGCTAATAATAATTTATCTATCAATACTTTAGCATTCGTATAGCTGTTGATGTTGATCCATCCCGCAGGCGAAAGCGGCTAAAATATATGCCGGGTTGCAAAGTGGAGGAGTCGAATGTAAAACGGTTAACACCAATACCCGTATTAATTTTATCAATCGCCACAAGCCTGCTGTTGATGTCGAATACCAGCAATTCAGCAGTAACCGGTGTCACAGCTTGTAATTCAACAGTATAATGATCTCTGAAGGGATTTGGAATCACTTTCACAGAATTCACCAAAGTTTCCAGTTCATTAAAACCATAGGCAGTTGAATCATATACTTTGAGGCTGTAAGAAGTCAGGTCGAATGGAATTGACAGAGGAATACCACCGACATATCCTGCGAGTTTGAATACAAGCGGATAATTACCGACCTGCTGATGTGTGGGTGTTCCGGTGATCAGCATACAACCGCGTTTTCCACCTCCCCAGAAACCTGAAGGAGAATCGGTGGCAGTGACAAATCCTCCAGGCAGACCTGTGACCTGAGTTACACCTATTGAATCAACAGGGTAGCGTGTGCCAAAAATGAGGGTATCTGTCGGGATCACTGCAGTAATCACTGTGTTGTATTGATGAGTTGCAAAAGCCGGAGGTAATCCGGTTGCGGTATCAGGATAAATGCCGGGGCGGACAAACGTAGTATCAGGCAGGCATTGGGTGAAACCCTTACCGCTGATTAAAATCAGTAAAAACGCGAAGGGTATGATTTTTTTCATGTGGGGTGATTTGGTTACTCAATAATAACAATGATATTTCATGAATGTTGATAAATAATAACGTTTGACCAACTTCTTCAGACCTTATTGCTGGTGATCATTCTCCTTCTTTGAGTTCGCACTTAACTGCCAGTCTGGGGCAATTTTGTTTCCTCCTGTGATAAACACCTGGTTTCTCTTGTTTGATAATTCCGAGTTTAATTTCAATATTCCTGATGAACAGATTTTCATTATCATCATTTAACACCGGGAAAGCACATGGAAAACTCAGGGGGATATCCGATTTCGACAGAAAAATATCTCATTACAAGCCATAAGTTTACCACTTCACTATTTTCACTGTTTCATTTCCACTGTCCAGCTCAATCTTCAACACGTACATTCCGCTTTTGATGTATGTCAGGTTCTCAGTCAGGAATGTTCGACCCTGGCCATAATGATTCCCGAGTATGATTCTGCCACCCATATCGCATAGGATTACTCTTCTTATTGAAGAACCTGGTTTTAAGGTTTCCACAAAGATATATGAGTTAGCCGGGTTTGGCGAAATCCTGATTATTCCTTTTGATGAAAGAACAGAGTCGTCGCGGGTAAGCATGAACCGGGCCATTTCAAAATCCGGTATGCCAAAACCTTTCAGGTGATCTGGATTCTGATATTGTGAACTACTTCGAACAATTGCCTGATAAACATTGGTATTGCTCACATTGGTATGGGTTTGCCAAAGGCAGGCAGCCATTCCGGCAATCACCGGCGAGGAATAGGAAGTTCCGTTACCGGCTCTCACCTGACCAGATGTATTCACATAGCTGGTGCTGTCGCCACGGGCGGTTACATCGGGCTTTACCCTTCCGTCGTAGCTGGGTCCTATGGAACTGAAAGCAGCATAAGAACCGTTACCTTTCACCGCGCCAACGGCAAGAAGGTGCAGACCATCAGCAGGTGCACCGATATATAGCCAGGGCGAACTTCCACTGTTGCCTGCACTGTTCACCACAAGTATTCCTTTTTCGGCTGCGCGGTTTGCGCCAAGGGTAATGGGCGTGGTAAGACCATTCATGTCGGCATAGCTGTGATTTTGTGTCGGATCGTTGAAAGTGGTATAGCCCAATGAAGAGTTTATCACATAAGCACCAACACTGTCAGCAAACTCGGCACCTGAAATCCAGTAATACTCTTCCATCAGGTATTCAGTGTTATCAGAAGGCCCACCGGCATCTTCGGTCCGCAGCAGCCAGTAAGAGGCTTCTGGTGCGGTTCCTACCATCTGGCCGGGAAGGTTGGCAGCCATGATAGAGAGCACATTGGCACCATGAGGGTGAATTCCGGGATGGTAGACATTGTTACCGGGTGAAACAAAATCATGCGTACCGAGGATCCGGTTGTTAGCCCTCAGGCTGTCGAAAGCGGGATTCACATCTACATTTCTGAACCCGGCATCCAGCACGGCTATTGTCATCCCCTGTCCACGGAATCCCTGGTTATGAAGATATTTACCGTTAAGCATTTCCACCTGCGTGGTTGCCTGTCCGTAGTCATAATAGTCATTGAGTATCTTTTTATGAATCATGGGCTTCAGTTCAATTTCGCTGATTTCTTCATCAAAGAAAGCATTGCTTTTCCAATTTGTCTTAATTCCGGATTTTTCTGAGCCGCTCATTGAAACAACTTCATAAACGAAGGGAAGTGCTTCAATAGATGGAATAATCGCAGGATTTTGAATCCATACAGCCACCATATTGAACCAGCGCGAAACGGCGGCAATTTGTGCCCCGGTGGCAGCAACTGCTTCAAGGTAGTTCGTATTTACAGGAATATCATCTTCCAGGATAGGTATATTCTGGCTTGTACGGCGCGCAATAGCAGCGCTTGTAAGAAATGCAGAAGGGTGATCAACTGAGTAGGGTGAATTGGCTTTATCGCTGAAACGAACAACATAAGCTGGACCGAGTGGTTGGGCAAGCGCCAGATTAGTCAATAATGATGATAGAAAAAGGAAAATGAGTCTTTTCATACTCTTGAATTTTATTTTGTGATAGCGAGCATGCGATTTTATTTTCAACTGTTTGAAATTCGGATCAAACAGGTTCATGCAAACTATCCGGCCCACAAAATTAATCAATTCAGTATTTATTTTCCCTTATTTGTGGAATTTCAGGGTATTTTTGCAGTACGAACCCCAAAAGTCAGCTATTATGCGTATTGATATTCTGACACTGTTTCCGGAAATGTTTTGCGGACCTTTCGACCATTCCATCGTCAAGCGGGCAAGGGAGAACCAACTTGCGGAGATATATTTTCATAACATTCGCGATTTCAGCACGTCAAAGCACCGGAATGTGGATGATTATCCTTTTGGTGGCGGTAGTGGTATGATAATGATGCTGCAACCAATTGCTGACTGCATTGAAAAATTAAAGTCTGAGCGTAATTACGATGAGGTAATCTTTCTCACCCCCGATGGTAAACTGTTTGATCAGCCTCAGGCCAACCGGCTATCACTATTAAGCAGTATCATTTTGCTCTGCGGGCATTACAAAGGCATTGACGAAAGGATTCGCGAACATTACATCACTCTCGAACTTTCAATCGGGAACTATGTGTTGTCGGGTGGCGAACTTGCTGCAGCAGTAGTATGCGACAGCATTATCCGATTAATTCCCGGTGCTATGAACGACGAAGTTTCCGCTCTTTCTGATTCTTTCCAGGATCATCTGCTTTCCCCTCCTGTATACACCCGACCCTCTGAATTCAAAGGCTGGAAAGTCCCGGAGGTATTATTGTCGGGTCATGAAGCAAAAATCAAACAGTGGAGGTATGAACAGGCGCTCATGCGCACAAAAGAACGCAGGCCTGAATTGCTCAGGGATGCGCCGGATGAGCAACAATAAGCGGTGAATTTTGAATAATGCATCAGGAGGTGTGAATAAATACCTACACCTGACCTGATCATTTTCAGGGAGAGAATGTACAGGGAAAGATAAATCAATTTTAATGATCTTCAGGAGATTGGATTTGAATGCAATGCCCAGGTATGTAACATCCGGAAATTTTCTGCGTCATTACAAAAAAAAGCAGCACCAGTGGAGATCAAAACCATTACCATCCATCACGAGCTGATTAAAGCATGCCTTGCTGATAAAAATGACCCATCAGTCAGGGCTGTAAAAAGGAAAGCCCAGTACGAGTTGTACAAATTATATTATAAAGCAATGTATAACACTGCATTACGCATCATAAACAACCCGGGTGAAGCAGAAGATATCATGCAGAATTCATTTCTTGATGCTTTCAGTAAAATGGAATCCTGGAATGGTACCGGGCCTTTCGGCGCATGGTTGAAACGCATTGTGATCAATAATTCTCTGGATGCCATACGGCGGCAAAAAGAATTCAGATTGCTGGCCGATGAGGATCTGGAAATTGCTGATACAGGCGATGACGAACCTTCTGACATGATAGAGGTACAGGTTCAGGAGATTAAAAAGGCGATGAAATCACTCGGTAACGACGACCGGATCATACTCTCGCTGTTTCTGCTCGAAGGATACGACCACGAAGAAATCTCTGAGATTTTGCATATTTCATATAATGCAGCACGAACAAGATATTCACGGGCCAGACAACGTCTTTGCAATCTGCTGAAAATGCAACATGTACATAAGTTTAATTTCAATTAATGCGGAGGAAAAGTCATGAAATCTATTGAAGACATTATCCGTAAAAACCGCGACCAGTTCGACGATGCAGAACCGTTGGAAGAACATGTTGAGAGGTTTGGACGAAAACTGGATCGAAGGGAGAAAAAGCTGGGTAAAGATAAAATGTTATCTTTCAGCTTTTTTTGGAAGGTGGCTGCGGCTGTTTTGATCCTTGTTGCTGTTTCAGTTGTGTATAAACAGATGGATAACCTGAGCCTGATCAGGACTTCCAAAAGCCAGGAATTACCGGCAGAACTGTTGGAAGCTACCAGTTACTATGCTCACCTCAATGATCAGAAAATCAACACCATCGCTGAACTTAGTGCACAAATCCCTGAAAATGAAGAGATAATTGCTATTGCTAAACAGGAAGTCGCAGTTCTTGAACAGAATTCTCAGGAACTGACTGATAAATATATCGAAACCAAAGACGACAGAGTGATTGACGCCATCATTACAAATTATCGCGTACTTGGCGAATTACTCGATCATATCATTCAACAGGTTAAAGAAACATATTAACATCATATTTAATAAATTGTAGACTTATGAAAACAACAAATCTGGTCAGTAACATACTGATAATTGCCATAATTCTGGCTTCGGCGATACAGCTTGCTTTTGCCCAGGAAGCAAGCAAAAAGATAAGCAAAAGCTTTCAGGTTCAGAAAGATGCTGAATTCATTGTGGAAAATCGTTTTGGCAGAATCCATTGCAATGTGTGGGATAAAAATGAAATTTCGATTGAAGTTGATATTTCAGCTACCGGCCGGGATGCCCGTGAAGCTGAACGTCTTTTGGAAGGTGTCAAGGTTGAGATACAAGGAAATGCTTCAAAGGTTGAAGCCATTACAACTATGCCCGAACGGACTACCAGAAGTGAACGCAGTGTTGTTACTGTGGATTATACTATCTACATGCCTGTAACGCTGAATCTCAGGTTGTCCAATAAATTCGGAGATATTTACCTGGATGAGAATACAGGTACCAGCGTGATCAATCTGGATTATGGAGGATTACAGGTAAACCGGCTGGGCAATAAGGATCATGAGTTAAACATGCGGTTCAGCAAAGGAACACTTGGTATGGCTAAAAACCTTAAGCTCAATATCAGCTACTCTGAACTTAAGGCTGGTGAAATAGTCAACCTGCTGATAGATTCCAAATTCTCGACGTTTGAAGTGGAGCATGCGGGCACGATCACACACGACTCACAATACGATACCAGCAATCTTGGTGAACTGAAATCGATAAAAACAGTAGCTAAGTTCAGCACCATAAAAATTGGTTCTGTCAGCGAAGTACTTGACCTCGACATGCGTTATGGAGGTTGTACAGTAAAAGAAATCGGACCACAATTCAGGGAAATAGTGATCATTAACAGTTTCGGAAATGTTGATTTGAGATTTGATCCGGATATCAGTTTCAACCTGGAAGCAGAAAGCAATTTCGGGGGAGTCCGTTTTCCACAAAACTCGGACGTTAAAGTTGAGGAAACTTCTTTTACCGGTAAAATTTATAAAGGGATTGTTGGAAAAGATATCCAAACTACCCGCAGGGTGATCGTCACCACTAAAAACGGGGATGTGAGTATTAAGATGAAATAATGGGGCTCTTTTAGCAGGTTGTCCATCCGGTTACTGCCCAGTGGCCGGATTTTTTATTCGCGATGCTGTTTTCTCCTGTGTATTACGTATCATGAGTCTTTGGCTACTTTTCTTTTAGCTTGCTGGTTTTTATGGGTGCCCTTCCTGCACCCAAAAATCTCCTACTTTTGCAAACTATATACTATTCATCCCCATGTCTCAAATTACTCCGGACGATTATCACAAGTACATCATTATCAAAGGTGCACGGGTTCATAACCTGAAAAATATCAGCGTGAATATACCACGCAACCGTCTCACTGTCATCACCGGTCTATCGGGTTCCGGAAAGAGCTCACTTGCTTTTGATACACTGTATGCTGAAGGACAGCGGCGCTACGTGGAAAGTCTCAGCGCTTATGCACGTCAGTTTCTTGGTCGTATGAGCAAACCCGAAGTAGATCAGATAATTGGAATTTCACCGGCGGTAGCTATTGAGCAGCGCGTAAATACACGAAACCCCCGTTCAACGGTTGGAACCTCCACAGAAATCTATGAATACCTGAAATTGTTTTATGCCCGTATCGGCATTACCTATTCTCCCGTTTCAGGAAATATTGTGAAGCGCCACAATGTAGAAGATGTTGTAAAATACATTCTCGGTTTGCCTGAAGGTGCACATGTGCTGATCTTATCTCCCTTTCATCTGAAACCAAATACGGATCTTAAAGAGCGCCTCACCGTACTGATGCAACAGGGTTTTACAAGGATCAGCGACAATGGCCGGATACTGAGGATTGACGAATTGGTAAACGACACTGTATCATTAAAAATAACAGGGCGCTTCTTTTTTGTACTGATTGACCGCATTGTTAATCAGGCTGGAAATGGCAACCTTCGAAGCCGACTGGCCGATTCCATAGAAACGGCCTTCTTTGAAGGTGAAGGGCAATGCGTTGTTGAATCTGAAGCCGGTGGATCAAATGAAATCAAAGAATTTTCCAATCGTTTCGAAGCTGATGGTATTGTTTTCGAAGAACCTTCACCTAATCTTTTCAGTTTCAATAATCCTTACGGCGCATGCAAGCGTTGTGAAGGTTTTGGCTCTATTACGGGAATAGACCCTGACCTCGTAATTCCGGATAAATCCCTTTCGGTTTACGAAGAAGCTGTGGCCTGCTGGCGTGGTGAAAAAATGAGCGAGTGGAAAGATCAACTGATCGGCACTGCTTTGATATTTGGATTTCCTGTCCACAAGCCTTATTACGCCCTTAGCCACGAACAAAAACAATTACTCTGGACAGGTAATGAGTACTTTGAAGGCCTGGATGCATTCTTCAGAATGGTGGAGGCCAATAATTACAAGGTGCAGTACCGGGTGATGATGTCGCGTTACCGTGGTAAGACCATTTGTCCCGAATGTCATGGCACACGGCTCAGAAAAGACGCAACTTACGTGAGAATTTGCGGCAAGTCTGTTTCCGATGTTGTACTCATGCAGACTGAAGAAGCTCTGCATTTTTTCAGGAACCTCGAAATTTCTGATACCGAAAGGGCGATCGCACGCAGGTTGCTTACAGAAATCACTAACAGGCTTCAGTACCTGTGTGATGTGGGTTTAGGTTATCTGACCCTGAACCGTCTGTCAAATACCCTTTCGGGAGGGGAATCACAGCGGATAAATTTGGCTAACAGTTTAGGAAGTAGCCTGGTAGGTTCAATGTATATCCTTGACGAACCAAGTATTGGTTTGCATCCCCGCGATACCATGCGCCTGATACAAGTGCTGAAACAATTGCGCGACCTGGGAAATACTGTCATTGTAGTGGAGCATGATGAAGATATTATCCGTGCCGCTGATTGTGTAATTGATATTGGTCCGATGGCTGGGGAATTTGGAGGAGAACTGGTGTTCCAGGGAACCTGGGATGAGTTGCTGAATGATGAAAAATCGCTGACTGGAAAATACCTCTCAGGAAAATTGCAGATACCTGTTCCGGAAAGCCGAAGAAAATGGAAAGAGTATATCGGAGTGATTGGAGCTACAGAAAACAACCTGAAAAACCTGGATGTAAAGTTTCCACTCAGGGCTTTGACGGTTGTTACAGGCGTCAGCGGTTCGGGGAAGACAACGTTGGTGAAAAAGATCTTTTATTCAGCGTTACGCAAGATACACGGAAGCTATTCAGAAAAAACGGGTCAATATGCCAGGCTTGATGGGGATGTATACAGCATTGCGGATGCCGAAATGGTTGACCAGAATCCAATAGGCCGTTCAACACGTTCAAACCCGGCAACATACATGAAGGCCTGGGACGAGGTGCGTACCCTGTACAGCAGCCAACCGCTGGCCAGAACCCGAAAATATAAAGCCGGTATGTTTTCATTCAACATCGGGGGAGGTCGGTGTGAAGAATGCGAAGGAGAGGGAGTGGTGCATATCGAGATGCAGTTTATGGCCGACATTGAACTGAAGTGCGATGCATGCCAGGGTAAACGATTCAAGAGCGAGATGCTGGATGTGACTTACCGCGATAAAAGCGTAGCAGATGTGCTGGATATGTCAGTAAACCAGGCGCTTGAATTTTTTGCTGGCGATACGGAGAATGAGAGCTTATGCCGGCGTATCGTCAGTAAGCTGCAACCGTTGGCAGATGTGGGACTGGGATATCTCAGGCTTGGGCAATCGTCGAGTACGTTTAGCGGGGGTGAAGCGCAGCGCATCAAACTGGCTTCTTTTCTTACCAAAGGACAAGCCACCCATCCAACCATGTTTATATTTGATGAACCCACCACCGGATTACACTATCACGATATCCATAAACTGATGCTTGCTTTTAACGAGTTGATCAGGCGCAACCATACCGTAGTGGTGATTGAGCATAACATGGAAGTTATCAAGTGTGCAGACTGGATCATTGACCTTGGCCCGGAAGGCGGAGATGCGGGGGGAAACATTGTAGCACAAGGTTTACCCGAAACCATCGCCACCACTCCGGAATCTTATACCGGGGGATTTTTGAAGTATAAGTTGAGAGAATAAAGGAAAACAGCACTGTTGGAGCTTTCTGAACCCAACCGGATCTAAAGAAGATTTAAAATCCTCCAGGACAGGCTTCTACTTCTATCTATTTTAATATCAAAATCTTATATAAACTTTCCTCAGTTATACTGAATTGTTGACAGCGATCATTACAATGACTAAAGATTGACTGGATAAAAAAAATGTGGCTAATTCTTTTTTTCGAGTGCTATGAAAAATATTTAGCAATCCGGTATAGGTT
>CAYQRU010000051.1:0-24014 GCA_964419945.1 uncultured Bacteroidales bacterium
TGTCAGGAAAAGCAATCCCGACGAGGTTTTAACTGTTTTTTATTATATGTACCGAATCAAATCAATATTGCTCTTCCTCATCCTGTCAGCCTGTAATACAGGACAACAATCACATGAATCCGGAACCATTACCATATTCCATGCTGGTAGTCTTTCTTATCCACTCAGGGAAGTAATTAAAGAGTTCAATAAGGAACATCCCGGAATCCGTGTGCTTACCGAAAGCAGTGGCAGTGTTGCCGCAGCACGAAAAATCACCGAGCTGAACCGTTTTTGCGATATTTATGCAACTGCCGACTACAAAGTAATTGAGGAGTTGCTCTACCCTGAGCATGCAGATTGGTACATAGCATTTGCCAGAAATGAAATGGCACTGGTTTTTACTGATATTTCAAAATATTCAAAAGAAATCACCAGTGAAAACTGGCACCGGATACTGCTGTTGGATGATGTGCGTTTTGGCCGTTCCGACCCCGACTCCGACCCTTGCGGCTATCGCACCTTGCTGACATGGCAACTGGCGCAGGCAGCATATGAGCAGCCTCATTTTTACAAGCGCATGTTAAGTAAGGATAACAGGTTCATACGTCCCAAAGAGGTAGATTTA
Organism: uncultured Bacteroidales bacterium; assembly: GCA_964419945.1. Lineage (GTDB taxonomy): Bacteria > Bacteroidota > Bacteroidia > Bacteroidales > JAAYJT01 > JAAYJT01. The sequence continues at coordinate 608 of CAYQRU010000051.1, forward strand.
TTAGCGCTGCTCGAAACCGGTGTGGTTGATTATATTTTCATCTACCGGAGTATTGCAAAGCAGCATCAATTGAAATATCTGGTTTTGCCGGACAGCATTAACCTGGGAAATCCGGAACTTGGCACACACTATAAAAGTGCTTCAGTAGATGTGAGGGGAAAGGCACCCGGAGCAACCATAAGAATTGAAGGCGAACCAATGGTGTATGCAGTTACCATTCCTGTTAAGGCTCCAAACCCGGAGGTGGCAGGTGTGTTTCTGCAGTTTCTTTTGAACCCGCATAAAGGATTGAAGATAATGAATGAAAATGGCCAGCCGGCGATCATTCCACTCAAAACGAATCAGGAGCAGAACATCCCCGGCTGGCTGGTCAAACAATTGGAAAATATCAGAAATGCAGGTTATACGGGATCGTGATCATTGTCAATATAATTTGTTGTGAGAACCTGTCAGATCAATCTGGAGCATTCATGTGGTTATGAACCGGTTCCATCTTATTGTTTGATCACTTTGCCCACATGCAACTGACCGCCGTTCATAACCCTGACTATGTAGATACCGGCAGGTTGTTTTGTAAGATCAAACCGAAACGTATGAATGCCTGAAAATTTTTCCTGAATGATCTTTTCACCCAAAAAACCAAAGACCTCAATTTTTGTGTCCGCAGCCTCGGTTGAGCCTGAAAGGTCAACGTTTACCATGTTTTGGGTAGGATTCGGATAGATTCTGATGGTTGCTGCCAATGGAGGCATTGCATCCGGAACATCTGTTTTTACCGGATCAATGGCTGCAACCAATGCTTTACCGTTTGTGCAGGAAACGCCATCTGTATCAATGTAGGCATGGAGTTTGCCTCCTGCCTCAACCAACACTCCCGGGAGCAGAATGATGCTGTAACCTGCCACCAGACTGGCACTTCCACCATTTTCAACGATAAAATGCGATCCGTTACCGCCAACTGTAATGGTTTGATGTGCCGCAAAGCAATCATCGTTACCATCTTCAATTGTGATATTTTCAAGCAGCATATTTAGTGGAACATCGCTCCAGTGAATGCGGTAATATATATCGTTCTCAAAATCTTCGCCGGCAAAATTGCCGCTGAAACTGGTGAATGTTACCTCACCAACACCCACCGTTTTGGCTACATTGCAGAGTTCCATCCCCGGAACGGACTCAAATTTTGCCTGGTCAATAAACACCACCTGGCTGTTGTTGATTGTCAGCAAAGTGCTGTTTAGCGATCCATTCCGGAAAGTACTGTTGCTCAAAGGGAAGTTGGGGTCTATCATGGCACCAGCCTGAATTTCAAGGCCATTGCCACTCATTTTTTCAAAGATGACATGATCCGCTGAAATGCTGCCGCCATTGCTGACTATTAATACAAAGTAACCGGCAGAGGTAACCGTAACTTGCTCAGAACTGGTACCTTTCAGGTCGAGGGTTCCGTTGTTGCCAACCTCTAAGGTGTGGTTATGGCCCATAATGATGGTAGAACCTTCTTCCGATTTTAAGGTGGCATTTTCGAGTACGACATCGGTATCAAAGTGCACAAAGGTACCGGGTGAGATGTGCATGTTTGCACTGATCACCATCTGTGCAGGCGAAATATTCGCGTAAAGTAATAGTAATGAGGAAGTTATAATGGCATTGCTTAAGACTTTAGTTGTTGTGGTTTTCATTTTTTCTAGATTTTTATTTAATTTTAACTTTTCCAATAGACTGGCAATTGATTCTACTTACCAGGAATCATGGTTCAATCCAGATTCTTTGAATTTAATCCGCCACGGCGGATTAAACTTTGAACTTTAGACTTTAAACTTGTAATTTGGGTCTTAAGACTTGGAACTTGGAACTTGGGTCTTGAGACTTGGAACTTGGGACTTATCTCTTCTCCAGCATCTCAATCCTTGCCTTTAGCTCTTCGATGATGGCTTGCTGCTCCTGAACGGCTTTTACCAGCGGAACCACAAATTCAGCATAGCGGATTCCATAAAAGTCCTTGTCGTTTTTGGGTGCATCAATTCCGCTGAAGTCATAGCCAATTTCGCGGGCAATGCGCTCCACATCCTGTGCCATGAATCCGGAGAAGGTGATTTTTTCAACATCGTATTTCTCTTTCCAGTCATCAGTGTTTCTTACTCCATAATTTTGCTCTGTCCAGTTTTCAATTGCCTTTATGTCCTGATTATAGGTAATGGGATTTAGTCGCATAATGAAATCAAGACCCTTTACACCGCTTCGGTTCACGTTTTTCTTGAATCTTTCATCGCTGTAAGTAGTAAAATTTACCTGACCTTTAATGCTAACCACCGAAGTGTTGCCGACGTGAATGGTATTTGCTGCCGTGGGATTGGCGTTATAACCTAAACCCGTGGAATTATGATAATCAGTGCCCAGAATATTCGACGAACTACCCAAAGCCGTTCTGTAACTACCTGTGCTGTTATTATCAAGTGAATGAGCTCCGACTGCGGTATTGAATGATCCTGTTTCATTACTATCAAGTGCCTGTTTGCCGATGGCCGTATTGCCCTGTCCGGATGTGTTATTAGAAAGTGAAGCTGTTCCCAAAGCAGAATTATAAACACCACTCAGGTTTTCTTCAAGTGATCCGGCACCAATTGCAGTATTATAGCTTCCGGATATATTATTTTTCAGCGTACTGTTACCGATGGAAACATTGTAAGAAGAAGATGATGAAGATAACTGCGAACTGTTTCCAATAGCAACATTCGACCAGCCATCTATGTTACTATTCAACGAAGACTTTCCTACTGCAATGTTATTGTATCCACTTGTATTTTGCTCCAGAGCTGTATTTCCAACAGCGATGTTTTCAAAGCCCCATTCGTTATCATGCAATGCCCGATAACCAAGAGCTGTATTATCAAACGCTATGTTTTTAAACAAAGCTTGATCTCCAACAGCAGTATTTCTTGATCCAATGGAATTATAATAAAGAGTCTGGTAACCAAAAGCGGTATTCGACTCACCGGTTGTATTAAAAAAGCCTGCCTGATAGCCCATTGCCGTATTGAACTGACCTGTTGTGTTTGAAAACAATGTTGCTGAGCCAAAACCTGAGTTATAAGACCCCGATGTGTTACTTTCGAGAGAACGGTACCCATGTGCAGTATTATTACTCCCACCTTCATTATGTCTCATTGATAAATAACCAACAGCGGTATTAGCCCATCCGGTGATATTAAAATCCAACGCACGATAACCAACAGCAACATTTGCACTTCCTGTTGTATTAGTTTGTAAGGCGAAATTTCCGAGTGCGACATTTGAATATCCGGATGTATTGGATTGTAAAGAATAAGCACCCACAGCAGTATTAAATTCTCCGGATGTATTGGCTCTGAGAGAATAACTACCCAACGCCGAATTGTATTCACCAGTAGTGTTTGAATACATCGCTTCAAAACCAGCAGCGGTGTTTGATTGTCCGACCGTATTATTTAACAACGCTTTTGAACCAATGCCCGTATTCCTTGCTGATTCATGAGGATAAGATGCTCCCAGGCCATTATTAAACAGTGCCGAATCTCCCACCGCCACCAGGTTATTGCTCTTATTATTATATAAAGTACCAACACCCACAGCTACATTTGAATAACCGCTGGTGTTCGAAAACAGTGCATAGTGCCCCATGGCTGTATTGTTGCTCCCTGTTTCATTCAGATACATGGACAAGCGGCCGTTTGCAGTGTTGCCCTGCCCCGTATTGTTATAATTTAGTGAGAGATGGCCAACAGCAGTGTTCCAGAAACCGGAAGTGTTTTTTTCGAGCGCCCTGCCACCCAAAGCAGTATTCGACATCATACTGCCGCCGCCAAGCCCAATGGTTAGCCCATTGATGTTGGCATCCTGGGTAACATGCAGCATGGCTTCGGGCGTATCGGTTCCGATGCCCACATTGCCTTTTTCATAGTAGATGTCAGCTCCGTATGTCATCCATTGCCCGGCATTGTGGCCTACGAGTTTCCAGTCTGGTATTACCGGGGTTCCTGCATTGAAATAGAAACCGGGTACATCATCGGTTTGGAATACCAACAGGCCATATTGAGGCAGCACAATTGCGCCCACCTCAGCTTTGGTCAAGCGAGGAATCAGAACTCCTTTGTTAGTGGAAGAAACATCGAGCATAGCCGACGGATTGGCAGGGTTGCCGCTTTCGTTGATGGCTACACCCTGTGCAATAGCGCTGCTGAAAATCAGCAGGAACAGCGAAGTAAAAAGAATTGTTTTCATTTTCGTCATTTTTGGTGTTTGGTTAATAGAATTATTTGATTAACAGATTTTTATTCAATGATTTAATAGCCTGACACAGCTCATGTACCCGGTATGGTTTTGAAATGAATGCGGCATTTTTAAAATTGTTTCTCCGGCAGAGGTCTTCCGCATCGAGAACCGAAGTGATAATAAAATGAATTCCTCTGTGTTCCATCATCCTAACCATATCGAGGCCGTTTACGTAAGGCATTTCAACATCAATGATCACAACATCAGGCTCAGAGGCAAGCATGTAGGGTATTGCTTCGAGGGGATTCTGAAACTTCCCGACAATAGATACATCGTCGCAGGTTTCAGTCAGTATCTTTTCCAGCAGATCCAGGCCGTGCCATTCGTCGTCAATGATCATGATGCGCATAATGAACCAGTAATTTTTCGGCAAAGAAGCACATACCGGCAAAACTGCACATTGGTCAGTTTGCAAAAGGTAAGAAAGAGTTTATGAAATGCTCAAAACCCGGCTTATGATTTTCCGGGCTGCAGAATGAGGGTGTAGTTATCAGGCGAATTTCTATGCGCTCAGATGCCTTTCAGAAGGTTGAAGAAATCCTGCCGGGTATGTCGCGAAACCGGTATCAGATTGTTGTTCGACATCAGCACATCGCCTCCATCCTGTTTTGATACGAATTTGATGTGATCCAGATTGATCAGATGCGATTTGTGTATGCGGAAGAAGCGGGATGAATTGAACAATTCCTCCAACTCTTTCAGGTTTTTCGATACCATCAGGTTTTTTTGGTTCTGAAAGTAAATGCGGCTGTAACTACCATCGGCATCGCAATGAATGATTTCGTCGGTAGAGAGCAGATGTATTCCATCAGAAGTTGGAATCGGAATTTTTCGGATGGTTCTTTGCTTAGCGCCAAGGGTTTGCTGAATTATTTCCATCAAATCCTGATGCTTCGACTTTCCTGTATTTCGCGATGCTTTTTCGACAGCTTTGATCAATTCGCCTTTATCAATGGGTTTAAGCAGGTAGCTGATAGCATCCACCTTGAAGGCCTGAAAGGCATAAGTATCGAAAGCGGTAGTGAATATTACAGACCCGTTAAAAATTTTGGCCTTCTCAAGAAGCTCAAATCCTGTCATGTGGGGCATTTCGACATCCAGAAACAAAATGTCCGGCGTGTGTTGCTGCAGGTATCCGAGGCCTTCGAGCGGATTGGTAAAAACACGGATCTCACTGATTTGCTGACAATGCGCCCTGAGCATGATCTCAAGGGTATCGGCACAGTAAAACTCGTCATCAATAATCAGCGCTTTCATGGTTTTAGAGGGCAATTATGTTTTGTAAATTTCTAGAACGGATCAAGGGGCAGGATCAGCTCAACCAGCGTTCCGGCTGGCTTTTGACCGGCATCATAAAGGTCTGTAACATGAATACGGGCATCATGATTAAGTTTTTTGTTCAATATTGCCAGGCGTTCAGCTGTAACCTTCATGCCATGCGAACTGCTGAAGGTCATTTGCCGCGACTTGATCTCCATGGCTTGTTTCCGTCCGATCCCATTGTCCTGAATTGTAACAACGAGCTGCTTCATTTGTTTTCTGAGTGCGATCTGCAGGTTTCCTTTCGCCAGCTTATGCATCAGGCCGTGCCAGATGGCATTTTCGATATAAGGCTGTATCAGCATGGGCTGGATCGCAAGATGCTCCAGGTTCAGATCCGGATCAATAAAGAGTTCATATTCAAACTTATCCACAAACCTGAGTTTTTCCATTTCGATGTAAAGCCGAAGGGTTTCAACTTCCTTCCTCAGGCTTATTTTCTCACTTCTCGAGTTGTCGAGTACCAACCTGATGAGCCGCGAGAATTTGGTCAGGTATTCCGAAGCTGTTTGGTTGTCGTTGATTATGATAAACCGGTTGATCGAATTCAGGCAGTTGAAAATGAAATGTGGGTTCATCAGTGAGCGCAGCGCAACCATTTCGAGGTTGGCAATTTCACGCTCCATCTCCGACCTGAGAATCTGCTTCTCAGACTTTAGCTGATTTTCCCGGACGAGTTGGTTCAAACGATACCTAAAAGCGGCAAAAACCAGGACAGCCATTACCAGTATAAGCAAACCATAAAACCACCAGGTATTCCAGAACGGAGGATCAATGCGAACCGGCAATTCCACTGAACGGTTGCTCCAGATGCCACCACTGTTGCTCGCTTTTAGTCTCAGCGTGTACGATCCGGGAGCAGTTTTTGGGAAGTAGATGCGTGTACTGCCTCTGATTTCCTGCCATTCGGGCGTGGATTTGTCGAGCGAATACAGTACATTGTTGAGGTGGGCATCGTTGAAGTTTACTACGGCAAACTCAAAGCTGAAGGCATTTTCGTTGTATCGAAGCCTGAGTGGTTTTCCGTTAGTGATTATTCGCTTCTCCGATCCCTGATCCATTAGTAAAAAGTCGGTAAGGTAAACCTTGGGAGGTACTGTGTTGAGCCTGAGTTTTGAGGGATCAAAATGAATGTATCCGTACAGGGTTCCTACAAAAATCTGATTCAAAGAATTAATACTCAGGTTCGCATAATGGAACCCATAATTGTAAACCCCGTTATGTACTTCCCAGGTCTTAACCTCAAAATTGTCCGGATTTAATGAGGCAATTCCTCCGAGCGAACTGATCCAGATGGTTCCATCGGCGCTCAAACCCAGCCCGCTGATATGATTTGAAGGTAGTCCATCTTTGATTGATAATGTGATGAAAGCCTTTTCGGGAGGTGCATTATAATCGAACCGGCTCAGCCCACCGGGGTCGGCAGTCATCCACAGGTAGCCGAGTGAGTCAATAGCCAGCGACCTGATCCAGTCGCCCCCAACACTATACGGATTACCGCTTTCGGGCAGAAACTGCGTAAAAATTTCATTTTCAATATCGTATCTGAAAAGGCCATTCCGAACGGTTCCAATCCATAAGATATCATGTTTCGGATCGTATTTCAGGCTGAAAACCTGTGTTGACATCCAACCCCGAGTTTCGGGTTCTTTGGTAAATACTCCTTTGTCAGGTTCGAACCGGAATAAACCATTGCTGAATGAACCGGCCATCATAACTCCCGGACGAATCTCAGCAATCTCAAACATGAGGCTTGCAGGTTGGTCAGGCTTGTGGAATTTTGTTGCAAGCGTGGCCCTGTTCACTTCCATAATTCCCTGACCCTGACATATCCACAGGCGCCCCCTGCTGTCAATCAGCATCTTATTAGCCGAAATACCGCCGGTTGTGAACTTGGGAATCTGGACGATTGCTCCGGTTTTCAGATCCTCAACAATGATGGCATCGTGGTGGTAATTGCTGATATATCGTTTCTTATAAACCGTATCATCAAGAATATGAGAATTATTGATTGGATTCTGCTGCTCAGGATTCACAAGCTGACGAAACCTGAATTCCTGCTGGTAAGGATTGATCTGACCGAGAAATCCGTTTCTGAAAGCTATAAAAACATTATCGTCGTCGGTGCGGAGTAAATCCATGATACGTGACCTGTTAAGCTGCTCTCCTTTTTCTGATTGAAATTCAATGGTTTGTATCTCGCACGAATTCATGTTAACCAGAAAGTTCCCCGATGAGGTATTCACAAGAATATGTTCCGGATCGTACTGAAAGAATCCATAACCACTTTCCTGTGGTAACCTGTATTCCGTGTTGCTGATTTTTACCAACAGTTTATCAGGGTCCCATTTAAACAATTCGTTGCTGGAATTTTGTATCCAGATATTCTTTTTGCGATCCAGGAAGAGGTTGCGTATCTCAGTGATGCCTTCGGCAATAAGCAGGTCGTCAATAACCGGGCTTACCACATGATTTGTTGGATTGTAGCGGAAATATCCGGCAGCGGTACGTAAGAAGACCGCTGTATCGTGGCAGGCAAAATATTCTCTGATCCAAAAATTCGTTGGTTCTTTTTCAATTCCGGCGAATACAGGCTGAATTTTTTGAGCTTTTCTGCTTTTGATGTTAAACCAGGTAATCCCACTCCTGTCGCAGGCCAGAAACAATACGGAATCTTTGTATTGGATTATGTTAAAAATACGGTTGTTGGGAATGCTCTCCGGATCGTTTTCCTCGTTTACAAAGGTTTTTGAATGTTTCCGGTTTGCGTCCATCCAGGTCAGGCCGTTGCGGGTTGCAATCCAAAATTCCTGATTCTTCGTTTCGAGCAGTTGATAAAAAAATTCAGAGCGGATTTCGTTGTCAGCATCGGCAACGGCTGTATAATTTTTCAGAAAAGCACCCGAATACTGAATCAAGCCGGTTTGTGTTGAAAGCCACAAGAAGCCATCCTGATCCTGAAAAATCGAATTATAATTGGCCTTCGAAAAGCCCTTATCGCTTCTCAAAATCTGAATGTAAACGCTTTCGGCTTTAAGATTTGTCAGCAAGACAGACAGGATTAATATTCCCGTGAATACAAACCCGGCTGGTGTGATTTGAGATAATCTTACTGAGTGTATTGTATTCATTTTTAGATGCTTTTAGGAATATTTTCTTGTCTTTCAACGGGAGATCTGCATCGGGAGAGACAGAACATGATTTACCGTTGACCAGAGGTTTATTCAATTAAGCCGATCTATTAACAAAGAATCATGCAGGTAGTTTTGTGCTTTTATGATCCGATGTTTACAGATGGCTCAATCTTAACAGATTCAAAAGATAGTTCGGATCAGACCAAACTATTGTTGGATTAGACGGATCATTCAGGCCTATCAGCAGTTAATTGTTTCCGAAATGCAATCCGGTAAGATCTGCATTTATCAATTATTCACTAAGTTTGCCCTGAAATTTTCAAAACCCTTTTATGAACCTGCGCAGTCTAGCGATAGCTTGTTTTGCGATCCTGCTTGCCATACAATGCCATCGCTCAAATACCGACCTGTCAACTCCGCTGGAGCAAAGCAATTTTGCTGCTTTTACAACTCATGCCCAACTTATTGATTTTCTCAACCGTTGCGTTTCAGCAAGCAGTTTCATTCAGGTTAATTACCATCAGATTTCAGAATATCAGCTACCTGTGGTTTTTGTTTCGAACCCAACGAAAACGGATCAAAAACTTAAAGTGATGCTGCTCGGGCAGCAGCACGGCAATGAGCCATCGGGTATGGAAGGCTTGCTGTTGCTGTTGAGTGGGTTTGCCAAAGGTTCAAACCTGCACTTGCCCGATAGCCTCGAATTGATCATCATTCCCCAATGCAATCCCTGGGGCGGAGACCGCCACCAACGAAGAAATGCCGCCGGAATTGACCTGAACCGCGACCACCTGCTGCTCCAGGCCGAAGAGACACGGATCATACAATCAGTTTTTGAAACCCACAGGCCTCACATGACCGTGGATTTTCATGAGTATTTCCCATTTGCGAAAAGCTGGGAAGATTTTGGCTATCGCCGCAACTGGGATATCCAGCTTGGTGGGACTACCAACACAAACATTGACTCTGGCCTGCGGGCTTTGTTTTACGACCGGGCGTTACCCCAAGCCAGGTCAGAGCTGGAGAGGCAGGGTTATCAGTTTGCAGAATACATTTTGGGCAATTTCGCACTGGGCGAACGCCTGCGCCACAGCACGGTGGATGTGAATGATGGCCGCCAGAGTTTTGGCATTGCAGGAGCATTTTCGATGATCGTGGAAGGGATGAACGGCCACGATTCGTTGGACAGGATTGAACAACGCGCCAAAAGTCAGTATGCTGTGGCTCTCGCCCTGCTGCAGGTAGCTCACAGTTATAAGACCCGGATCAGAGTAACTGTTGAAAATGCTCAGACATTGCTCCTTCACCCTGTATTGCCTGTTTCTGTCAGGCAGGAGCATTTCAGATGTGATAAACAATTGGACTACAGTTTATTATCTCTGAAAACCGGATCAGATACTGTTTTCAGGGTTCAGGAATACCACGCTGTTGTCCGTTCACTGCTCGACGTTCTTCCTCCCAAAGGTTATCTGATCCCGAAAAGTGATACATCCCTCACCAACTGGCTGCATCGTTCAAATTTCGTGTTTGAAAATACCGTTCCCGATAGTTCGCAATTTTATCAGTACCGGATTCTTACTTTAAAAAAGAGTGTGGATGAGGAACTTGAAAACATTTTTCCCGAAGTTGAAAAGACATTGGTAAATCGTATTGCTCAAAATGATTTTTACTTCGTGCCAATCCGGCAGATTTACCAGCATAAAATCATCACAGCCCTCGAACCTCAGGCGATGTATGGATTGGCGAGCTATCCGGAGTATAACTACCTGCTCAGCACTGATTTTTTCCCTGTTATCAGAGTTGAATAACAATAGCCTGAAATCAAACAAATGTCTGACATCAATAGAGGTAAGATTCTGAATTTTTCAGACTATTTTCGCAGTACCAATGTAATATATTTATGAAACTGAATAACAGCACTTTATTTAATCTTCTCACTGCCTTTCTCGGAGGACTTGTGTTGTTATTTGTTGTTGGACCCTTACTCGGTATGGTGCTCTCAACCAGTCCGGTTCAACTTTTTAATACGGCATCGGAGGCGGAAGTCCGAAACAGCATCTGGCTGACACTGTGGGTTTCGATGTTGGCGACACTGGTTTTTGCGCTGGCAGCCGTTCCATTTGCTTGGTTACTGGCACGCAGGCAATTCCGGTTCAAACCACTGGTAACAGGCATTATTGACCTGCCCATAGTGATTCCACACTCAGCTGCCGGGATTGCCTTACTGGGTTTTGTTTCGCGCGACTCAGTGTTAGGACGGCTGGTCGCACCCTTGGGCATTGATTTTGTGGGAAACCCCTCCGGCATAGCGCTGGCTATGGCTTTTGTCAGTATACCTTTTCTAATCAATGCGGCCCGCGATGGTTTTATGGCCGTTCCGGAGCGTCTCGAAAAAGCTGCTTTGAATCTTGGTGCTTCCCGGTTCAGGGTATTTATAAGCATTTCGTTACCGCTGGCCTGGCGTAGCATCGTTTCGGGTTGTGTGATGATGTTTGCACGCGGCATGAGTGAGTTTGGAGCGGTGATCATCGTTGCTTACCACCCGATGATCGCCCCGGTGATAATCTATGAGCGTTTCAGTGCGTTCGGACTGGCTTATGCCCAGCCTGTGGCAGTAATTTTTCTCGCAGTGTGCCTCGCGGTTTTTATCATACTTCGCCTGATCACCAATAAAACAGGATCGAATGGAAATACTCAGGCTCGATAATATTCATTTCAGTGCCGGTGATTTTACCATGCACCACATTGACTTCACCGTGGATCAAGGTACGTACTTTATTCTGTTAGGCCCTTCGGGAGCAGGTAAAACATTGATTTTAGAATTGATAGCAGGATTTTTTAAACCCTCTGATGGTAAAATTTTTCTTAATCAGTCAGATATCACATGTTTACCCATACAGGATCGTGAAGCCGGCCTTCTTTTTCAGGATTATGCCATTTTTCCACACATGAATGTTTTCGACAATATTGCGTATCCGGTTCGCAAAAAAATCAACAATAAAAACCTGCTGGCTGATATGGTCAAACAGATGGCTGCAGAACTTGAAATTGAGCATTTGTTGAAAAGAAGTCCTTTAACCTTGTCAGGTGGCGAGCAGCAACGTGTTGCACTGGCACGTACCCTTATGAAAAAACCGGCTGTATTGCTTCTTGACGAGCCTCTTGCAGCATTGGATATCCAGCTACGCAGCGGTATCCGGTCATTATTGCGCCGTCTGAATCAGAAAGGCCAAACCATCCTGCATGTAACACATGATTATGAAGAAGCAGCAATTCTTGGTCATTGCATCGCCGTTGTGGAAAACAATACCATTGCCCAATGTGGTACTCATAGTGAGGTTTTTCATCATCCCCGCTCTTCCTTTATCGCCAATTTTGTGGGTATCCGGAATTTTTTCAGAGGAAAGCTTTGCACAAGCCAGGGAGGCGGAAGGAAACTGGATGTTAACGGGATCACCATTAATATTCTCACCGATCATCGTGACGGTTATGGATTTGCCGTGATTCGCAGCGAAGATATAATTTTATCTTCCCATCCGGTCGAAAGCAGTGCTACCAACAACTTAGCCGGCATAATTACATCTATTGAGCCTGCAAGGCTGGGCTTTGAAATCGGAATAGATGCCGGCATTCCTTTAATTGCATTGGTCTCACGGGACTCAATCAAAAAATTAGGTCTGGAAAGAGGTAAAAATATCTGGGCAGGATTTAAATCTTCAGCAATCCGTTTTGTAAGTGAATAAACCGTTGATGATACTGAATCATTTGTCCCAGATCAATGCTTTTAAGTTTGCTCTTTTTGAACCAAAACCGGTTTGTTGACTTTCTATGTATGATGTTTGTAAGTTTTCAGTAACCGGAAACAATCAATCAACCGGGATATAAAAATTTTTACGGTTATATCCGGCAAAAACCCCCAGCCCGTTTATGATGTTGCTATAGATATGTACACTTTCAGCAAAGGGGAAATCTTCATCATAATTATCGTAATTGCCAAGACTCCTATGAAAAAGGTAATAAGGCTGATCGGTCTGCATAAGATAAACAAATATGGAGTCGAAGATTAAATTGCAGGAATTTGGAAGACTGATCTTATTTGCCTGAAAGTCATAAGTCCATGTACTTGCTTGAATGAAATACTTTTCACCGCTGTTATCAGCAATATAATTATTTCCGTGTTCAATTTCAAAATCATGAATGGTTGTTAATACCGTATCCATGTTACCGTAATTGTCTCCGGCTATATAGGATGATCTGTAAGCTCCTGTTGCATAGTATTTTTCAGCGGTATTAGCGGTTGCAGTAAAGTTATACCGGAGTATAAGTTTACTTCCGCCATAGTTGTCGTGCTCTGTAAATACAGAATCAATATTAAATTCAATAAATTGTAATTCAGGCACATAGCATTCAGCGCTTACTTTCTCACCTTCAAATGATTCAATATTCAATTGGTAGAAACAGCCTGGTTCAACTGAAAATTCGCTGAAAGCGATGTAAAAACAATTGTACTGATTGCTGTAAGAAAGCTGTTTAGCCGAAAGCCCTTTTTTTGCGATAAGCACCGTGGCTTTATTCCCGACAGGCTCAACCTGTGTTTCCTTTTTGGAATAAGGTAGCGACCGGTGAACATGTACCCGAATGATTGAATCCTGGGGCGAAATAAATGAATATATCACCAGCCTGGGCTCACCACCCGGAATCTTTAGATTTTTAGCTTCACTGGTAAAGAAATCTTCACAGGAGACCAAGGTAAACAGGAATACTATTACAGCCATAAAATCCAGCCTGCACCAGCAATGCGCAAATATATTAAAGAATGCTTTTTTCATGTAGTGCGTATTAAAATTTGTAATTCAACTGAATAGAAGGTATCAGGGGAAACAGACTAACCTGCATCAGCCTTTTTTCTGAAGTGTAATCGTCATTTCCATCACTGGTATATTTTGTTTGCCAGAAATAAAAGAACGGATTTTTCCGGTTATATGCATTATAGACACCGAATTCAACTGTTCGCCTCACTGGTCTGCCAAATCTTTCAATATCCTTATGGAACTGAATACCAACATCAAGGCGCTGATATGATGCTGCCCGGAGACTGTTCTTTTTATCATAAACGTTGGCTCCGTTCCACCAAAAGTATTCAGGATTAAGATCCTGGTCATGCAATGGATGCTTGACAACAGGAAAGCGACCAGTTGCAAGGTCAAAAGCATTACCGGTAGCATACACCCAGGCAGAGCTCAGTGTGATGTTTGTATTGATCTCATAAATCCCGACCAATGATATATCATGCCTGCGATCATAACGGGCAAAGAACTTTTCACCAAAGTTTAGTTCATCAAACCGGTGTTGAATCCATGACAGGGTATAGCCAATCCAACCACTCAGGCGCCCGGCCTTTCGATGTATCAAAAGTTCAATTCCATACGCCCGGGCTTCACCATCGGTGATGTTATCCTGCCACGAAAATTCATCGGCGCCGGTCGGATCTTCAATCAGCAGAAATGTTGCACCCTCCTTGTAACCAATGATATCTTTTGATTTTTTATAATACCCTTCCAGCGAAATTTCAATTTCCGGATGATTAAGGTTGTAAGCGAAACCTGTCGCAACCTGCCATGTGTTTTGAGGTTTGATACGGTCAGTTGAAGGAACCCACAGATCAGTCGGCAACCCAATACCGGTGGTGCTAAGTAAATGAACATATTGATTCATGGCTGCATAAGATGCTTTCCAGGAAAGGCCGGGTCGCAACAAAAAACTGAAAGAAAGGCGAGGTTCAATGTTTTGAAAGGATTTTCCCTGGGTGTAGAAATGGCTGAAACGTACGCCGGGGTTTATATTCAGATTTTGGCCGATGCTTATCTCATCTTCAAGGTAAATTCCTGACTCAACCGACTTGTGTTTTTCCGCTGAGATATCATAACGGCCTATATAATCATCGCGCAATACAATGGCACTGGGAGTGAAAAGATGATGGATAGCCTGTACTCCTGCCTTCACCTGATGGTTGGAAACTGGGTGCCAGCTAAGATCAAATTTGAATCCAATATCCTGAATGCCCGATTTATACGTAAGTTCATACTCCCGCTTGTAATTGGCAATATCATCTTTGAAATATTCTCTGGCATAGGTATTAAATGTATAATCGGAGAAAATCAGTGAAATATTTGAAAAAAGGCGATGGTGGAAGAGATGGTTCCACCTGATGGTCGAAGTTTTATTCTGCCAGTAAAGTCCTCCCTGGTCTTCTTCAGTAAAATACTCATTGGAGTAATTATCACGAAAAAAGAACTTATCCCGGCCAAAATATAAACTGGCAAAAATCCTGTTGTTCGGATTGATGATGTAATTGAATTTTGAGTTGAGGTCATAAAAGAAATATCCACCACGGTTGTCTTCAGGCATGAATGGGATCGTAAGAGCATCAATGTAAGTACGCCTGCCGGAAACCAGTAAGGATGCTTTATATCTAACTATGGGAACTTCAAGTGTAAGCCTGCTGCTGATCAGGCCAATACCAGCTTCACCGGCAATTTTTTCCTTGTTGCCGTCTTTCATCTGGATATCAAGAACCGAGGAAAGCCTGCCGCCAAAACGGGCAGGAAAACCACCTTTATACAATTGCATATTTTTGATGGCATCGCCGTTAAATACTGAGAAAAAACCAAACAGATGGCTGGCATTATATACAATGGCATCGTCCAGGATGATAAGATTTTGGTCAGGTCCGCCACCGCGAACGTAAAAACCACTGGTTCCTTCTGTACCGGACTTGACCCCAGGCATTAACTGAAGAACCTTAAACATGTCTTTTTCTCCCAACAGCGAAGGTATCCTGCGTGCCTGATCAACAGGAATTTCAATCTGAGACATTTGGGTAACCTGGCTGATATGGTTGTAATCCTCGTCGGAAATAACGATTTCTTTCAGTTCGATGCTGCCTTCCAGTTCAATGTCGAGGCGGATATTTGCGTTTAGAAACAGATTTCTCCTCTCAGGTTTAAAGCCAACATAGGAAAAAATAATTCTAATGCTGTCGGCCGGTAAGGTGATTGCATAATACCCATATATATTACTCGAGGTACCAATGTTGAGCCTTGATTCATAGACATTTACACCGATAAGCGCTTCACGGCTGCCTTTTTCATGAATATAACCGCTTACAGTGTATCGCTCCGGAACCTGCGCCATAACCAAGACCATGTCAGTCAAAAAGAATACAAAAAAGGCAATCGCCTTTATACGGGAATATTTTTGCTTCATAAAAAGTAGTTGAAAATTACATTTACAACGCCATAAGGTAAACTAAAAAGAAGCCCGGAATATTGCGGGACAATTCTCTGAGTGAATGCCTGTGATATTGTTTTTTAACCATGTGCTGAATAGGGATATACCCGTTTATGCCGGATGTTAATCATCCGATCCTGTAATCCTTCTGATCCGCTCATTGTGTGGTTTCTTCAGTTCAGCGAAACACTTATCTGATTAGTACTTGATTTGAAATGGAATATTATGTCCTGATCGGATCATATGCATAAATAACAATGATTTATTAGTTTCGCTTAAGCGTCCACCATCAGGATGTCCTAAAATAAATGAGGATATGGAAATAAAGCAACTGTTGTTGATCGGGATCATCACCTGAAAACAGGGAAAAAAGCAAACCAACCTGCGGGAAATTCGGATAAACGTTTGATGTATTTAAAACAGGAACATTTCTTCAGGCAGAATGCAAACAGATTAAGCTTACTTTTAATTTATGTGTGTTTGAATTAATTTAAACAACGCAATGGCAGTGGTTCAATAAAATTTTCTTAAAAAATGCTAAAAATGTTGTTTACGAAGGTTTTCGTATTACCTTTGCTACGAAAATTTTCGTATGATGAGTACTCCAAAATTCAGACCTACCGAAAGTGAACTTGAGATACTGCAGATCTTGTGGGAAAAAGGCCCTTCCACTGTCCGCGAAGTTCATGAAGTGATTGGCACCAACCGTGAGGTAGGTTATACCACCACCCTGAAGATCATGCAAATTATGTCGGAAAAAGGAATCCTTGAGCGTGATACTTCACAACGATCCCATCTTTACAGACCTGTGTACAGGCGCGAAGATATCCAGGGCAGGCTCCTTGATAAAATGATTGACAGTTTATTCAATGGCTCTGCCAGCCGGTTGGTAATTGGGGCTTTATCGCAGAAAAATCTTACAGAGAAAGAAATCATGGAAATCCGTGATTATTTGAATAAACTTCAAAACCCTGAACCATGACAGTTACCGGGAATATGTATCACCCTGTCATTCACGCATTAGGGTGGACAATACTCCATTCACTGTGGCAATTTGCAGCGATTGCTTTTATGATAATTCTGGTTATGCGCTTTTTTAGAAGATCAACGCCAGGTTTAAAATATAGTTTCTTGATGATGGCACTGCTGGCCATGCCGGTAATTTTTGGTTATACATTCTTCAGGCAATGGGAGGTTTTTGACGAAGCCAAGCAGGTTATTTCAATTGGGTTTCAGCGCACGGTGCGGCTTACGCTCGAAGGCGAAACATCTTTTTTTATGATTCCGAAAAAAATCCCTGCATTTCTTCAGTATTTTGATGCTTACACTCCGCTGATTTTCCTGGTGTATTTTTCAGGTATGATTCTGTTTTCGTTAAGCGGTATGGCAGGATATATAAAACTTTATATTTACCGTAACCATTATTCTGTTCCTTTGGCTGAAAAATGTGTAAGCAGAGTAGCAGATCTAGTCTACGAAGCAGGGCTTAACAGGAAGGTAAAACTATTTGTTTCTTCACGGATCAGTATTCCGTGTGTGGCGGGATTTATTAAACCAGTGATTATGCTGCCCGTAATACTTTTCACCACATTGACACCGGAACAGATAGAAACGATCTTCCTTCATGAGTTCAGGCATATCAGACGGTTGGATCATTACATAAACATGCTGCAGAATATCCTGGAAATCCTCTTTTTTTTCCATCCGGCAGTCTGGTGGATTTCGAATCGCCTGCGCAATGAAATTGAAAATTGCGTTGATGAATGGGTAGTCAAGACCACTGGTAAGCCCCGGATGTATGCTGAAGCCTTGCTTTTACTTGAAGCTGAAAAGCGAAAGCCTCTGTTGCAACCGGCCATAGCGGCTGTATCATCAAAGAACCAGTTATTTTCACGTATCAAAAACATAATGACCATGAAAACACGTAAAATCAATGCAGGACAAAAAATCGCCACCGTATTGCTTGTTGTGGCATCAGTTGCTTCACTAGCCTGGATTAATCCGGCTTTCATTACAATGATCCCATCAAATTCCGATTCTGTACCGGTATACTCTGCTGAACCGGATTCCGGTCTGAATCACATTTCAAAACCGGTTCCTGACACTACAGGGAAAAAAGAACCTGACAGTATTTATCTTCAGGATGGGACAGTGTTGTTATGGAAAAATCTGGATGAAAAGGACCGGCAAGAAATTTACAAAACAATCGAAGAAGCCCATATGGATATTTCTGAAGCGAATCGTGAATTGATGGACTATTACAGGTCGGAAGAGTTTCAGGAACAAATACGCAAAACAAGAGCGGAAGTATCTGAAGCATTAGAAAAAGCAAGGTACGAAATGCTGAAAATCCAGTCTGAGGAATTCAGTCAGGAGATGCAAAAGGCTCATAAGGAGTTCCGTAATGCCATGGAGCAACTTGATAAAGAGGAATTGCGGCGTGTAAATCAAGAGATCGACAAGGCCGTGCAGGAAGTTGCAAAGATTGACTGGATTGAGATAAACAGGGAAATTTCCGGAGCTTTAAAGGAAGTATCTGATTCATTGGAAGAAGTAGGAAAAGTGCTTCGGGAAATAGGACCCATCCTGAACGAGACACTACAAAGTGTTGACATTGAAAAAATTATGGAGGAAGTGAACCGATCCCTTAAAGAGATAAATCTTGAACTGGAAGAACTCAAAAAACAAAAAGATAAATAATTATTTGATTTGCAGTCCTTTAAGCTGCAATTCCTGTACAGATACAACTTCTTTCATGCAGTACCAAATCGGTCAACCTCGCTTGTCGTCAGGCTCAAAAATTCTGCAGGACTCATGTTTGCCAAGCTTTTATGAAAATGATTATTGTTTTGTTCCCCCATGAAGCTTTCAATTCTTTTTTTTACTTGGCACATATTTTCGTAAATATCGCAGCATATCCTCACCGAATGTGCGGGTAAACCATTTACAAAAGCCATTTAAGCCAGTTATTCATTCATTTGCCATGAGCCACCGTCAGCAAGAATGTTCAACCATGCCCATTCATTCAGGTGACTTCTGTGAATCCGCAGGAGAATCATCCGCCACCGGTAATAATGTTGATAGTACCGATCAGGTCGTTCAGGTTAATAGTTCCATCATTATTAACATCGGCATTGTAGAAACAAAATGGTTGTGGATTCAAACCAAGGATGTAGTTCACAATAGTGATTGCATCCAGCAGGTTGATGTTTCCATCGCAGTTGGAATCGCCTGCAAGCCTGTTCATTAGCCCGGGAGATCCATGCAATGGTGAGGCTTTCCAGCTTTCTGGCAGTGCATTATCAAAACCGGGATGAATCAACTCAAGTGTTTTTCCTGATCCATTGGCCTGGGGTGGCCAGGGGAGGCTATTGCCATAATGGACTGTGTCAATAAGAATATCCAGGTTGTTATATAACCTTAGTAGCTCTCCATCGCTGCTAAAACCAAAATCCATATTACCCAGATAATTGTTTACCTGCGGGTATCTTGCCTTGAATTTGATGGTATCGCGGCAAAGCACAACATACCCGTATGAAGGCAGTATAGTATTAATCGAAAAGACGTAAATATGTGAATCATCGTCATCCTTAAAATACCAGTTCGAAATATCGAGAGGATAGTCATGTGGATTATAAAATTCAATCCAGTCTTCCGAATCAAAAGTAGAAGAAGATTTGTAATTGATCTCATTGATCACAAGGGAGTCAATGTAAGGCCTGAGTTTGAAGTGGGCGATCACATTTTCCCAGTTAGAAGGACTAATAAAGATTGTGGTTGCGTTAATATTGGGACTAGCATTATGATTGGAAAGCTCCCAGTAATCGAATTCGTAATTATTATCAACGACCTCTGCAGTAAGCTTTACATTTACACCACCATAATACTGTCCTGTCCATGGATATTCATTGAGCAGCAGTGAGTTTAGCTTCACTTTTCCGGGTCCGGGCTCCGAAACATTTATCGTGAAATCATAGGGTCCTGTGAGGGTATAGCAGTTCATCAAACCTGTTTCAAGATAATCGCAGCGGGCATTGATAAAGTTCCTTATTTTTTGTACATTATTCTGCCATTTGGTGACGGTTCCTCCCCATCTTGCAACATGGCGGCTCATTTCGGGGGCAATGACTGCTGCCATGCTGTCAAGAAAATGTAACATGGGTTCTTTGGTAAAAATTGTGTTTTTCAGGTCGAGGTACCGGGAGATGTAATATTGTTCAACCTCTGGATTTTGACGTAATTTGTTAAGGATTGTGATATGTTTTTGGGGATCGGAGTATGAAGGAAGATTTTCCGGGAAGCATGGGGAAACAGTGGGGTGTTGTCCAGGGATGCCGGTATAATTGATGTAATGACCAAAGGTGGCATCTTCATCCCATAAAATATAGCCCCATTTACGGTGTCCGCCATCGGGATTTAAACCACGCCACCAGCCTACATTCCAGTTAAGCCAGTCGGAACAGACTACGAAGGAGTTGATAATAACATAATCCACCAGACTTGTATAGTCGAAGTTCTCCCTGATATATGCGAAAACCTGCGGATCGTTCACATTATTGTTAAGTATAAAATTGCGGAATGCGAACCATTCGTTAATGGCTTCCTGTCCCCCATATTCAGCCCACAGATAACCCCAGTACATCAAAAACTGAATCTGGTATTTGTCCTGGTTATAATAGTATTTCGTGAAGTCGTGGTCGCTTACCTTTTCGCGGATGGAATAAATTCCCCAAAAAGTGCCGTTAGCGTACATCACTATTCTGGCCCCTTTTCTGACATCAAGGTTTAGTCCGGAATGTTGTGCATAGTTTTGGATAAAATTATCCCTCATATGTGCTGAGGAGTCAATGCCAGGAAAGTTATCATCTCCTGATGCCCGTAATATAAAGCGCTGAAACTCGGTACGATCCGATAAGGGCAAAAGTTTTTCCTGTATGGCATAATTATATCCCATTTCATCACGGGTAATATAATCAATGCTTCGTTGAGGGTGCACCCAGGAGTCTTGTCCATGCTCGTTAAATTCACCGTAGCCGGAGGAAGTACGGATGCCTTGAGTATTGAAATATTCCAGTGTTCCATGAGGCTTAAGAACCTGGTTTCCGTTAAGCAATGCCTGAATTTCATTCGCCGATACAGAAATAACAGGAACAGTATGCGTTTCATTAATAAAGTACGTATTAAATTCTACGAGGCTTGGCAGTATATTCGGATTATTGCTGAAAGTACGGGCTTTAAGAACAGTAGTTGCTGTAATGTTAACCGGAACTGTGTTTGGTGTTGAACTTGTGGTCGGCAAATATCCGTTGGTGGTATAATATACCTGCGAATTTGGTTCGCTGCAGGAAATGGTTACCTGAATGGTGCCCGCATAAAAACCTGCCTGAAGGTTCATATTGGGTTTTTGGGCATAGCCTTCATATTTGGTGGCAGAATTGTTTGAATTTCCGGGAGTTGGACTGGTATACACCGACCAGATACTGCTGCCATTTGTACTGCGGCCTCTGGAATGACCAAGCTGAGTGTTTTGCAGCTGGATTGATTGAATGATAGTACCACTCGCATCAGATAGCACAATATGCTCGGTATTTGATTTGGTCTGGTTAAGCTTAAAATTAGAATGATAATGCCCGGCAAGTACTTCATTCCTGCCCGAAGTCCAGATGATCAGAAACCCTCCGGCTGCAATACTTGTATTGGGTGGGAACTGCCATTTCTGTGGATTTCCCAGCTTGTCGCTCAGGAAGAAACCACCTATTTGAGCAGCAGCAGAGCCTGTATTGTACAACTCTACCCAATCCTCGTAATTATTGTAATTATCCGGAAACTGGTTTAAGTTTGAGACAGAATACTCATTAATGACAACCTGCGCTGACAAGGGTTGATTCAAAATGCAGCACAGGACTAATAGAATACTGTAAAACAGGATTGTAAATGCTCTCATAAGACTATCTTTTTTGTGTGAATGCTGAATAACTGATTTAGGATTGAAATATATCAAATTGTAAAAGGCAGTTATATTGAAGTTTTCAGGATGGATGAAATTATATGTGAACTCCTTTCTACTGCCACTAAAACTAACAAAAACAGCATCAAAGAATTCTCAACATGTCATGAGCGCATTAAATCCGGTCATTGCAGAGCAGGTTTTTCGTAAAATGTGAATTTATTGATCCTCAATATATTTCCCATTCAGTCATTCTTAATGACCTTACCTTATTTATAATGATTAAGTCACTTTATCACAAACTACATACTGCCTGTTTTTCCGACAAACAAAAGTACTAAACAAATTTATCTTTAAGTTCATCATGAATGGTACCTTTTAAATAAGACTTGAAAATCTTTAAGTAGACGACGGATTGATAATCGAAAAAAAATCATGTACAGCGAAAAATCTGCCGATTCCCGACACTGTGTAACTGGCTGAATAATTGAAGGTTCATCCTAATTTATATACTACCCGGCTGCTATAACTTAGAAACTTTCCGGTTGATCCGGGGTAGATTATATTACAACCATCCCGATCCCAGTCGGGGCATTCTAAACATCTGAAAAGCAAAACAGAGCAGTGTTTCTGCTCTGTTTTAGTCGGAGTGGTGAGACTCGAACTCACGACCTCTTGCACCCCATGCAAGCACGCTAGCCATCTGCGCCACACCCCGAATTACCGAAAAAGTGAGTGCAAAGGTAATACTTTTTTAGTTTTTCAAATGAACTTTTCAAAAAACAATCCTGTATATGCCAGGGTCATACTTCTGGCCGATATGGTGAAGAATATGGTTGTAATCATCCTGGTTTCCAACAAAGTCTATTTGATTGGTATCAAGCAGCAAGATCCGGGTTTCGGGCAATTGACGAAGGTAATCGAGGTAACCTGCCTGGATTTTCTCCAGGTAAGAATCTTCAATAGATTGTTCATAGGAACGGCCGCGATGGCGGATATTATGCTGCAGGCGCTGTATGTCTACATACAGATAAATCAGCAGATCGGGTCTGGGAACTGTGCTTATAATGATGTTAAACAGGCGGTTGAACAGTTTGAATTCATCGTCAGGCAGTGTTTTGCGTGCAAAAATGAGCGATTTGTTAATGAAATAATCCGAAACGATAAACGGTCGGAACAAATCCATTGTAGCCAACTGGTCTTTCACCTGCTGATAGCGTGAAGCAAGAAACGACAGTTCCAGTGGAAAAGCATATTTGGCCTGATCCTGATAAAATTTTGGTAAAAACGGATTGTCTTCAAACTGTTCAAGGATCAGTTTTCCGTTAAAATCTCCGGCCAGTCTGGTGGCTAGTGATGTTTTGCCGGCACCGATATTGCCTTCAACACAAATGTAATTATAAGG
>CAYQRU010000052.1:0-23674 GCA_964419945.1 uncultured Bacteroidales bacterium
GCAATATATGCGACCGGACCCAAAGGGCGGCGGCTATGATTGAATTACTGCATACTGCTACACTTGTGCACGATGATGTTGTTGATGATTCTTACAAACGCAGGGGCTTTTTCTCCATCAATGCCTTGTGGAAAAATAAAATCGCTGTACTTGTCGGGGATTACCTGTTATCGCGTGGTTTGTTGCTTTCGCTCGACAACAATGACTTTGACCTGCTCAAGATTGTATCTGATGCCACCCGCGAGATGAGTGAGGGCGAATTGCTGCAAATTGAGAAAGCCCGCCGCCTCGATATTACTGAAGAAATATATTTTGAGATCATAAAAAAGAAAACTGCTTCGTTGATAGCAGCTTGTTGTAAGGCCGGTGCCGCATCAGTAAATGCTTCCGGCGACATGCTTACCCGTATGCACGCTTTTGGCGAGTATACCGGTATTGCTTTCCAGATAAAAGACGATCTGTTTGATTATCAAAAAAGCAACAGTACGGGAAAGCCTGTCGCCAACGACCTGAGAGAAAAAAAAATGACGCTGCCTTTGATTTACGCTTTGAGCAAAACAGGATTTTTTGAAAAACGAAGAATTACTTCAACCATCAGGAAGAAAAATGCTGAAACAGAAGCCGTGAACGCCGTCATTGAATCGGTTGAAAACCTTGGAGGAATAAAGTATGCCACAGAGAAAATGACGTTTTTCCGCGACAGGGCGCTTGAAGTACTTCATACGTTTCAAGCCAGCCCAATGACGCATGCCCTTGAGCAATTGGTTCATTATACCATCGAAAGGAATAAATAAGCAACCTTTCCGAATTCTTATTCCTTGTATGGCGAAGGTATCTCACGTCATGCCCTGTTTATCAAGGTTTTATCTCACACAATTAGTTCTCTTTTTTTAATGTGAATCCAAAAGTTGTTCCAACTTCTAACGTACTGCGCACACTGATGGTTTGTTGATGGGCTTCGATAATATGCTTTACAATAGCAAGACCCAGACCGGTTCCTCCCTGCTCACGTGACCGTCCTCTGTCGGTTCTGTAAAATCGTTCAAACACCCGTGGAATATCCTGTTGGCTGATCCCAATGCCGTTATCGGTTACTTCTGCCAGGATATTTTCATCCATATCGAAAAAACTGATCTTGATCTTTCCATTTTCTTTAGGACCGTATTTTATGGCATTGTCAATCAAATTGATAAAGACCTGACGTATCCTTTCTTTATCCGCAAAAACAAATAATGGCTTTTCGTAATGATCGGCCAGGTAAATCTGAAAATTCTTTTTACGCACCTTGATTTCGAGGAAATCAATTACTTCATGGGCAAGTGCAGACAGGTCGAATTTCTTCAGATCAAGTTTCAGTTCTCCTGATTCCAATTGGGAGATGGCTTCAAGATCTTCGACAATTGCAATCATCCGGTTGATGCTTTTTTCGGTCTTAAGTAAATATTCGCGATTGATTTTTGGATCATCAAGCCCTCCATCGAGCAAGGTCAATACATATCCCTGGATGTTAAAAATAGGAGTTTTGAGTTCATGCGATACATTACCAATAAACTCACGGCGGTAAGCAGCCAGTTTTTTCAGTTCTTCAATTTCTTTTTTTTGATCCTGTCCCCATTCCAGCACTTCCCGGTTAACCTTTTCAATGGTGTCGTTATTGATATTTGGTCTGGGTTTTTCTCCGGTTTTCGGGCGCTTCAGACTGTGTATGGTCTTGTAGATAATTCGGATTTTCTCATAAATAAAGTTTTTGAGCACAAAATGGTAAATCCGGTAAGTGAGAATAAAAAACACAACAACTCCCGGTATCAGATAATACCACTCAACCGGCTGACAGGGAATCATAACCAGAAGAAATGGCAATGCTGCCAGCACAGTTACAATAGCAGCCACAATCAAAGATAAGCGCCGTGGGTTGGAATATTTCATCAGTTGTCTGTTTCCTGGTAAAAGTTATTACATTGGTTCCCGGCCTTATCTCATTCTATCAATACAATGTAACCGGAGTAATTTATTGTTATCTCTATTTTCTGCGCAACTATCAGTTCATGATGTAATGGCACCGTTTAAACAGCATTATTTGTTGCAACAAAACACCTGTTGACAGGAAAAGTATCCCACTATACCTCGAATTTATAACCTACTCCCTTGATAGTCCTGATATTTTCGAGGCCGATTTTTTCCCTTATTTTTCTCACATGCACATCAATGGTACGGTCTCCAACAATGACATCATTGCCCCAAACCTTTGCAAAAATTTCATCGCGTGTGAAGACCTTGTTAGGTTTTGAAGCAAGCGCAAATAAAAGTTCAAATTCTTTTTTGGGGAGCACAATTTCCACTCCGTCCTGTAAAACGAGAAATTTTTCTTTATCAATGATAAGATTCCCGACATGGATCACATCAGGATTGATTTCTGCTATTTTATAGCGTCGGAGTAATGCCCGTACCCTGCTCATAAGTACACGTGGCTTTACGGGTTTTGTGACATAATCGTCAGCTCCGGCATCAAACCCTGCAATCTGTGAATAATCTTCTCCGCGGGCAGTAAGAAAAATGATGATAGAGTTCTCCATCAGGGGATTCTGTTTTATTTCACGGCAGGCTTCAATGCCGTCCATCAGTGGCATCATTACATCAAGGATGATCAGATGCGGCAGAATCCGGGTTGCGGTTCCGACGGCTTCTTTTCCATTACTGCAGGAAAAAACCTGGTACCCTTCTTTCTTCAGATTATAGCCTAAAAATTCCAGGACATCTGGTTCATCATCGGCTAAAAGAATGCGGTATTGCTCATTTTCCATGAGGTTGTTTTATCATTTTTGTTTAATAAAATCAGGGTGTAAATTTACAAAAAACCGGTTGACCAAAGAGAGAATTTATCCGGCAAATGAAAAGATTCTGAATATACGAGCGTTATTCATGTCTAAACCAATGCTGATTTTATGTCGATTGCACAAATCCTGTTATCGTTGCTGCTTGTTCTCACCTCAATTCAATTCAGGTCGGGAAGGGCATCAAAAAACTACATGAAATCTCATGAAATAATTTGCCTGAATCCTTTTGAAGATGCCTTGTACAAAGAATTGAATGATTACAGGGCAACACACAATCTTCCTGCTGTATCGCTATCGCCCTCCCTGACTTACGTTGCTCAGGTTCACTGCCGTGATCTTCAGGATAATTATCCCCACCAGCGTGAAAACTGTAATATGCATAGCTGGTCGCGAAGTGGGAAGTGGACGCATTGCTGTTATACGCCGGACCACAAAAGATCGGAATGTATGTGGAACAAACCCAGGGAGCTTACTTCATACAATGGTGATGGATTTGAAATTGCTTTCTATTCAACCGCCAGATATTCTGATGCAGACAGTTTTGCCAAAGATGCCATAAGCAATTGGAGTATAAGCAAAGGGCATAATGATGTGATGCTCAACAGGGGAATTTGGAAAAATGTAACCTGGAAAGCTGTCGGCGTTGGGCATTACGGGGAATATGCAACAATCTGGTTTGGAAAAGAAGTTGACCGTGACACTATCATACCTAAGCGTTGTGAGTAAGGATTTCACAAATAACTTCTGCACAACTAGGTGCTAAAGATTTTATCGGTTGGTTATCAATTATTTATCAACCGTCAGTTGGAAGCATGAACCAAGCTGGTAAAAATGAAAAAGCCACTCCTTTTGATATGAAGTGGCTTTTTGCTTGTTTCTGTCTGTCCTTAGTTTTTGACTTCTTCAAAATCAACATCGGTAACTTCATCGTTTCCGCTTTTAGGCTCTGAAGTACCTGGGTCTGGTTGAGGCTGACCCTGTGCCTGTTGTTGACCCTGTGTGGCTTTGTATAATTCTTCGCTGGCAGCTTGCCATGCTGCATTAAGTTCAGCCATAGCGGTATCAATTTCGGGAAGATTTCGGTTTTTGTGAGCTTCTTTCAGTCTGTTTAGTGCCGATTCTATGCGTTGCTTTTTGTCTGCCGGAAGCTTATCGCCAAACTCTTTTAACTGTTTTTCGGTCTGGAAAACCAATGCATCGGCGCTGTTCAGCTTGTCCACTTCTTCTTTCAGTTTACGATCAGCTTCGGCGTTGGCTTCAGCCTCGGCTTTCATGCGTTTTACTTCCGAATCGCTCAGGCCACTTGTTGCTTCAATCCTGATTTGCTGCGATTTACCCGTGCCTTTATCTTTTGCAGTAACATGTAATATTCCATTGGCATCAATGTCGAAGGTGACTTCAATTTGAGGGATGCCCCGGGGAGCCGGTGGAATTCCATCTAGATGGAATCGTCCGATGCTCTTGTTTCCGCTTGCCATCGGGCGTTCTCCCTGCAGGACATGAATCTCCACAGAGGGTTGATTATCTGAGGCTGTTGAAAATACCTCAGACTTCTTGGTTGGAATGGTCGTGTTCGCCTCTATCAACTTTGTCATGACACCTCCGAGTGTTTCGATTCCGAGTGAAAGCGGAGTAACATCCAGCAGCAAAACATCCTTCACTTCTCCGGTAAGTACTCCCCCCTGAATGGCAGCTCCAACAGCAACAACTTCATCAGGGTTCACGCCTTTTGAAGGAACTTTCCCAAAGAAGTCTTCCACCACTTTCTGGATGGCTGGAATTCTGGTTGAACCACCAACAAGGATCACCTCATCAATTTCTGAAGCTTTTAATCCCGAATCACTCAGTGCTTTACGGCAAGGCTCGATGGTGGCTTTTATAAGGCTGTCGGTCAACTGTTCAAATTTTGCCCTTGTCAGCGTGCGAACCAAATGTTTTGGAATACCGTCAACCGGCATGATATATGGCAGGTTAATTTCCGTAGAAGTTGAACTTGAAAGCTCGATCTTTGCTTTTTCGGCAGCTTCTTTCAATCGCTGCAAAGCCATTGGATCTTTGCGGAGATCTATATTCTCATCTTTCTTAAATTCCTCTGCCAGCCAGTCAATAATCATCTGGTCAAAATCATCGCCACCCAGATGGGTATCACCATTCGTAGATTTTACCTCAAATACTCCATCACCTAGTTCAAGAATGGAAATGTCAAAGGTGCCTCCGCCCAGATCGAATACTGCCACTTTTAAATCTTTATGCTTCTTATCGAGACCATAAGCAAGAGCTGCAGCAGTGGGTTCGTTGATGATCCTTTTCACGGTAAGGCCTGCAATTTCGCCGGCTTCTTTTGTAGCCTGGCGCTGGGAATCACTAAAATAGGCAGGTACTGTGATTACCGCCTCACTGATGGTAGTTCCCAGGTAATCTTCGGCTGTTTTTTTCATTTTTTGGAGCACCATTGCCGAGATTTCCTGTGGTGTATATAGTCTGTCGTCAATACGAACTCTTGGTGTGTTATTGTCACCTTTTTCAACCTGATAAGGTACACGTTTCACCTCTTTCGTTACCCTGTCGAAAGTTTCTCCCATAAATCTTTTGATGGAAAAAACGGTCTTTTTGGGGTTGGTAATAGCCTGACGCTTGGCAGGATCACCCACTTTTCGTTCACCGCTTTCGGTAAAAGCAACAATAGATGGTGTTGTTCGACGCCCTTCGCTGTTTGGTATTACAACTGGTTCGCTGCCTTCCATAACAGCAACACAGGAGTTGGTAGTTCCAAGATCAATTCCAATTATTTTTCCCATAATATATGATATTTACAGTTAATGTATTCTGAGTTGACCGCGGTCTGTCAATGATTGTGCCACTTCAAAAATATACTTGTCTGTCAGGCAGATAAAAATAATACTGACCTGATTAAAGTTAGGATTAATTGTTTACCATTTTAGCCTGTTAGTCAGCATTATACGATTGATGATAAGTCAAACGCAGGCACCCTGAGCGGTTAACCAGAAAAATGATCGTGTGACAATTCGTCAGAATGATAAATTACTTGGTAGGAATCCACTGGAAGTTATATCCTTCCATTTCCCTTAGTTTTGTGATGGTGTTTAGATGCAGCAAATGAACGCGTTTTTTCTGGAACCGGGCACTAAATACACCTAATCCGTTTGAGATATTGGTGTATTCAGGTTTTTCCTGGATTATGCTTGAGGATGGTTCATTAATTTCGATATACAGGCTGAGATCTGTTGCGGCAACATAAAAAATGAGCTCAACATCAACCGGATATCGCTTCACATCGTCTCTTTTCTGAACCTGGTTTTCCACCATGGTAAAAAATGCAGAATTGCTGAAACCCAGCTCAATATCAGCATTACTGCCACTTACGGCCTTAATGAACGGCGAATACCACTCTGTGTAGTGGTAAGAAGAATCACCTGTATATGTGTTTATTTCGAGATAATTAAAACGCATAATCATCTGATAGCGACCTGCATTAGGTGCAGGCCTCCACTTGAATGTGCGGGTATCAGATCCGGGGGGATTAAAATTCAATGTGGAATTTTCTATTGGGCTTACAATACCAAAGTCGCCGACGAGTGGAGTCTGAGCTGTAACGGTTTCTCCATTATTTTTTAGAATGGTCAGATGATATTGAAAGTTAGGATTCAAAAAGGCAGGAAAATAAAATACAGGCTGCCTTGAGGTAAAAAAAATACCTGAATCTTTGTCGTAAATGTTCACAGTGTCGAGAACGTACCTTTTGTTAAATGTGGAATTATTATACTCATCCACCACCACATTGATTTTTCCCGGATACAGGTTTGAATCAGGTTCAAGGGTCATTTGCATCACATTGCCCTTACCTAGGAAAGCCTTCTGTATTCTCAGGTAATGAATACTGTCGTTTTGGTTCAATGCACCATAAACAACAGTGATATCTTTCCATTCAGCATTAATATCAAAATCTGTTTCGCAGGTGACCAAAAACAGGGAAATGAATAAAAGTATGATAATCCGCAGATAGTTCATTTTAAGATATTTTGGAGGAGTTTAAATGAGATGCAAAAGTACACATTCAGCAGCAGCTTGCAGGTTCATAAACGACAAATATCAGGGAATATGATTAAAAGTGCTGAAAATCATTTACGGAAACAGAAATTGCCACTCTTAAGATCTATACTCCAAATTCAAATAAAGATTAATTTTGTATCATGGTAAACAAAAGGGAGATACATTCATGTTTCCCTTTAAATCATTGATAATGAATAATATGAAATATTTCTCTTTTTTATTCCTTTTGGCATTTTTATCATGTCATAGCAACAGGCTTAGTGTCAGTGAGAAGAGGCTCATCAACTCCGGGCATTCTGATAGTGCAATGCAGGTGTTAAGCGTATTTAACTTCAATGATTCTGTGGTATTACGCCAGACTGCGTTGAGGATTTCAAAACCCTCAAACAAGAATGTTCAATTATTGGCTCAGAGGATGCTGTCCACCGTTCAACATCCCGATTCACGTGGCGTAGGTATAGCAGCCCCGCAGGTTGGCATTAGTCGCCGGTTTATCCTGGTGCAGCGCTTCGATAAGGAAAACAGGCCTTTTGAAAAGTATTTCAATCCGGAAATCATAGCAAGATCCGGGGACACTGTATTACGCGATGAAGGTTGTTTATCAATACCCGGCTTTAGGGGTCCCGTTGAGAGGCCAAATTCCATTCAGATTCAATATACCAATGACGAAGGGGAAGTAATAACAGAATCAGTTGAAGGATTCACCGCACGGATTTTCCAGCATGAAATAGATCATCTCAACGGTAAATTATATATTGACCTGCTTGCAGCCGATTCATTACTGAGGGCTGAGGAATAAACATTGCAAATACATGCTTATTTATAAGCACTGAGTTTTACCATATTAATTTTCATGCAACCGAGGCGTCTGCCTGACGGCATTCATTCTCCTGATCAACGCCCAGACAAAACCTGCCAGCATGACAAAAGCTCCTAACCATAATAAACGTATATATGGGAAAATCACGGCATGAACCACAATGTGGTCTTCAGCCTCTCCGTAAACACCAAGGATAATTGACCGGGGTTGATCACCCACTCCTTCAAACCTCAGTCTGATATTCTGAGTCTCAAGAAAAGCGTCATCAAAAAAAGTATTTTCTCCTTCAATGCTGTAACTGATCCAGACTTCATGAGGTGGAAGCATCATGCTTTTGATCTGAAACCGGGCATGGAGAGAAATTCTGTCATTTTCATCGCCAGGCATTTCAACATGCAGGCTGTCGAATATTATAAAACTTCGCATAGCCATAAGCGTATCGCCGGGCTGAATCATTTCGCGCAGCATCAGGCTGTGGCCTTTATCATCGGCAAAATCCACCTCATGGGCATGGCTCACATAGGTATAAATATCTTTCATTATTTCGTGGCGGGTAGCCGGATTACTTACCTGCCCCATTTGCGGATGTCTGTTAATGGAGGGAGTAAGTGTAAAGTCCAGGATGAATGCACTGTCTGCATTTAGTTTCAGAAAGTCGAGGGTATAGTAAGTTTCGTTAACTTTTGTTGTCCGGTTGCTATATATCACATTATAGTTACCAAGTTTCGTTACTTCTCCTTTTACCAGCTTGATATTTTCAGCCTTTGTAACGGGATCGCCGGAGATTGTTTTTTCGTTGGTGAATGTTAACACAATAGCAGCCATAAAGATTCCAAAACCCGTATGAGCAAGTGAAGCCGGAATATTCTGTGGGCGTTTGTAAAACCTGAGCATATAATCAAGTGAGGCAAACACTGCAAAGATTGAAAATCCCAGTAATAATAAAATTAGAGGCCGGGTAGGGATTAGCACCAAATATGCCAGTGTCAATCCAATTGAGATCAGAAAGGAAAACAACAATTGGAGAAAAAATATCCGGATATCGTTTTTGCCATAATTCAGAAACTGAGACAGTCCGATGAGAATGACAATCATTAGTGCAAATGGCAATTGCCAGCTATTGTAATAGCTCACAGGGTCGGAAGGCGGAGCCATGTTTGTTCCAAACAGGGCATTGATTACCGGGATTGATGTAGCAAAAATGATTTGGAACGCTGATAACATGAGAACAATACTACCTGCAAAAAGGAAAAAATCACGCGAAAACAACCGTTCACTTTCAGAATGTGGAATTTTTTTCCAATGCAGAACCAGCCCCGAAAGAGGCAATATGAAAAATACAGCCATGAAAATAACCAGTTGGAGATATTTTTTTTCTGCACTGAACGAGTGCACTGATGTTTCGGCGAGAATACCACTCCGGGTCAGAAAAGCGGCATACAATACAAACAAAAAGCCAAGAAAAACGAATATAAAACTTGTGTGATACTGTTGTTTTCTTTTCAGGTTTAACAGCATGAAATGCATTGCCCCTGTAAATATCAGCCAGGGAACCAATGAAGCATTTTCGACAGGATCCCAGGCCCAAAATCCTCCAAAAGTGAGTGATTCATAAGCCCAGCGTCCACCCAGTAAAATTCCGGCACCCAATGCAGTCAAAGATGCTATTACCCATGGTACAGCCGGTTTGATCCATCCTTCAAAATCTTTCTTCCACAAAGCAGAAAATGCATAGGCATATGGAATCAAAAAAAGAGCATAACCCAGAAACAATACCGGAGGATGACTGACCATCCAGGGATTTTCAAGCAGTGGATTGAGGCCCAATCCATCAGTAATTTTTTCAACATAATAAGGATCCTTGAAAAAAACGTCTCCTGCGTATTCAGGTAACTCACGAATCAAAGAAAAAGGGCTGCTCCCAATACGCTGTCCCATGACCTGTACACCCAGCAACATCGAGGTA
Organism: uncultured Bacteroidales bacterium; assembly: GCA_964419945.1. GTDB lineage: Bacteria > Bacteroidota > Bacteroidia > Bacteroidales > JAAYJT01 > JAAYJT01. The sequence goes on from CAYQRU010000052.1 coordinate 9,692, forward strand.
AGAAAGAATTGAGACAGTGAAACAATAGCCATCACCGGAGCCCTGAACACATTGGTTTTCAGCATGGCAATAAGTCCTGCAAGCCCCTGCAGCAGTGCCCACACCCAGAAACTTCCTTCCTGACCGGCCCACAAACAGGCTACGATGTATTTCATTTGCAGCGACATTGAACTATAGCGGTAAACATAGTTGTATTCAAACCGGTGATTAAAAATCAGAAAATACAGGATAATACCAACGCCCGCGAGGGCAAGCAGGTGAATCATGTATATCCATTTGGCGGCTGAGAATATCCGTTGTTTTGCAATAGCCTCATTACGCGCGGATAAGAAAAAACAGAAAGCTGAAAACAGTGCAGTAAATGTTGAAATCAATATCAGCAAGTGCCCGATTGTTCCAGGCAATGCCATTTCACCTACATATACAATCTCTTGAAAATCACTCATTCATGTTATTATTTACAGGGTTATTAAACATGTACAAAACTACATGTTTTTCATGAGTCGCATGGTGAATGCCGGACCAGCAATTTAAAAATGCTTGTGAAAATCCTTTCTGGCATTGTGATAGCGAATGTATCTGACTGATTTTTCTGACCTTTGCCGGCAAATTAATTCTGGTGTAAATGGCTAAATTTTTAGGACTTGGTAACGCGCTGGTTGATATTATGATACCCCTTCCCGGAGATGAATGGTTAAAGGAGTATGGATTGCCCAAAGGAAGTATGCAGCATGTGGAGCGGAGAGTGATTGACCGGTTGCTTGGGGAAACCACAAAACTCAGTCAGCAGATTTCGTCAGGAGGCTCTGCCGCCAATGCCATTCATGGTTTGGCACGACTTGGAAATTCAACTGCTTTCATTGGGAAAACAGGAACTGACCGGCTGGGAAATATTTTCTATAACGATATGATCAATAGTGGAATCTTACCAAACCTGATTGTATCGTCAACCGAGACTGGTACAGCTGTTGCTTTTGTTACTCCTGATTCTGAACGAACCTTTGCGGTTTTTCTTGGTGCTGCCCTTGAACTCGGTGCTTCCGACCTGAAACAGGAAGATTTTTCGGGATATGATTACTTACATATCGAGGGCTATCTGGTTCAAAACCATGAATTAATTAAAACCGCCCTGACGATGGCCAAAAACACAGGATTGAAGATTTCTCTTGATCTGGCAAGCTATAATGTGGTTGAAGAAAACCTTGACTTTTTAAATTTCATAGTGAAAAAATACGTGGATATCATTTTTGCCAATGAAGAAGAATCCCTGGCATTTACAGACATGGTGCCCGAACAGGCTTTGTCTTATTTTGCAGGGCTTTGTGACATTGCAGTGATAAAAACCGGTGCCACAGGTTCAATGATCAGATCGGGTGACGAAATTTATCAAATAGGAGTTATTCCTGCAAATGTGGTTGACACAACAGGTGCCGGCGATCTTTATGCGGCGGGTTTCCTGCATGGTTTGTCCAATGGCATGGCTCTTGAAAAGTGTGGAAAGGCTGGCGCCATACTTTCGGGAAATGTAATTGAACATTTCGGTGCAAAGATTCCCGCTGATTCCTGGGAAAAAATCAGAAAAGAAATAGCAGAAATATAGCGACATAATTCTGATGTAACCGAACAGGAAGCAACCTTTTTATATTCTGGTAACTTTCCGAAAAGCGAAGGGTAGCAATCTTTTAATTCGTCTTATTCCCTATCAGTGTGGCTGCGGTACAATCTGTAACCATGACGTTTACGTATGTGCCTGGTTGTATGTTGATGCCGGGAAAAACAATGACTTTGTTACGGCTGTTACGGCCCATAAATTTTTTATCAGAACGCTTTGAAGTCCCTTCAACGAGTACAGAGAATATTTTCCCAATATCCTGCTGATTACTTTGCAAAGATAAATTTTGCTGCAGGGCAATGATTTCATCCAGGCGGCGGCTTTTTACCTGGTCGGGAATATCGTCGGTAAGTTTTTTAGCGGCAATGGTACCCGGACGTTCAGAGTATTTGAACATGTAGGCATAATCATAGCCCACCCATTGCATCAGCGAAAGGGTTTCCTGGTGGTCTTCTTCGGTTTCAGTACAAAATCCTGCAATGATATCAGTGGTAATTCCACAGTCAGGAAGATTATTCTTTATAGCGCTCACACGATCCATATACCATTCGCGGTTGTATTTCCGGTTCATCAGCCTGAGAATCCTTGAACTGCCTGACTGAACCGGAAGGTGGATGGAACGGCAGATATTTTCATTGCGAACCATCGCAGCAATCAACTCATCGGAAAGATCTTTCGGATGCGAAGTAGCGAACCTGACCCTTAGCCTGGAATCTATCTGTGCAATTTTTTCAAGGAGTTGCGGAAAACTGATGTTGTTTTCTTCATGGTTCCATTCATAAGAATTTACGTTTTGTCCGAGCAGAGTTACTTCCCGGTAGCCTTTTTCGAACAATCCATGGCATTCATTAAGTATGGTTTCAGGATTGCGGCTACGTTCCACACCCCTTACCGAAGGCACAACACAATAAGCGCAATGATTTTCGCAACCCCGCATAATCGAGATGAAAGCTGAAACATTGTTTTTGTCCGGTCTCACAGGATTGATATCAGCGTATGTTTCGTCAGCTGAAAGAATGATATTGATGGCTTTTTGTCCGCTTTCAGCAAGATTGACAAGACGGGGTAAATCCCTGTAAGAATCGGGACCAGCGATCAGATCAACAAAACCAGCTTTTTCGAGCAATGATTCTTTCATACGTTCTGCCATACATCCCAGCACGCCAATCACAATTTCAGGATTCGATTTTTTCATACGTTTGAATTCATACAGCCTCTGCAAAACACGTTTTTCAGCATTTTCGCGTACAGAACAAGTATTAACGAAAATCAAATCAGCATCTTCCGGGTTTTGGGTTGTTTCAAACCGATGATCCAAAAGGATGGAATTTACAATTTCACTATCAGAAAAATTCATCTGACAGCCATATGTTTCTATATAAACTTTTTTGTTCAAAAGATCATTTTTTACGGATCAGCGATAGCAGGGACCAAACTGATGGTTTAATCAGGATTCCTGCAAAATTAGAATATTAACAACATTTCTCAGGAACATTTGTTGTGAAAAGGAACAAGGTCTTTTTCTTCAACTAAACTTTATTGCGTTACTTTGTGCCCGATTTTCAAAATTAATAACAACTTTCCAGGAGTTTACCCATGTTGAAAAATCTTGTTATTGTTGAGTCGCCCGCGAAAGCTAAAACCATAGAAAAGTTTCTTGGAAAAGAATTCCAGGTGAAATCATCGTTCGGGCATGTCAGAGATCTTTCAAAGACACAGTTAGGCATTGACATCGGGAATCATTTTATACCAAGGTACGAAATTTTGCCTGAGAAAAAGAAAATTGTCAGTGAATTGAAAAAACTGGCTAAAGATTCGGAAGTGGTTTGGCTGGCTACTGACGAAGACCGTGAAGGAGAAGCTATTTCCTGGCATCTGGCTGAAACACTTGATCTTGAACAGGTTAAGACTCGACGTATCGTGTTTCATGAAATCACGAAAAATGCAATCCTCAAGGCTGTTGAAAATCCCCGCGATATCAACAGGCAACTTGTTGATGCACAGCAGGCCCGCCGAGTATTAGACCGGCTGGTAGGTTATGAAATTTCACCCATTCTCTGGAAAAAGGTAAAACCGGCATTATCGGCCGGCAGAGTACAATCGGTTGCCGTCAGACTGATTGTGGAGCGCGAAGAAGAGATCAAATCGTTTGTTAGCGAGGCTTACTATAAGATTACAGCTCTTTTTGAGGTAAAGCATGGCGATCAATCATATTATTTTAATGCAGAACTACCCGATAAACTAAAACGTGCTGATGAGGCACTTGCATTTCTTGAAAGATGCATACCGGCAACATTCAGCGTGGCCAACATTGACACAAGGCCTGCCAGGAAATCGCCTGCTCCGCCATTTACAACCTCAACACTTCAGCAGGAAGCAAGCCGTAAACTTGGTTTTTCTGTAGCCAAAACCATGCTGGTTGCCCAACAGCTTTATGAAGCAGGGAAAATCACCTATATGCGAACCGACTCAGTGAACCTTTCTGACCTTGCCCTTGTTGCTGCAAAAACCGAAATCGAAAATATTTTTGGAAAGGAGTATGTCAAAACACGGAATTATACTACCAAAAGCAAAGGAGCCCAGGAAGCCCACGAAGCCATCAGGCCTACTTATATGAATAACAGCAGGATAGGTGGTGATTCTTCTCAGCAGCGACTTTATGAACTTATCTGGAAAAGAACAATTGCTTCGCAAATGAGTGATGCAGTTTTGGAAAAAACCACTGTGGATATTAAAATTTCCACTACTCCGGAACTACTTGTCGCCAAAGGCGAAGTTATTAAATTTGACGGTTTCCTGAAAGTGTATATGGAATCAACCGACGATGAAAACGGCGAAGGTAAAAGCGATATATTGCCGCCCATGAATATCGGGGATTTTCTGGGATTGGAGGAAATGATGGCAACTCAGCGGTTTACACAACAACCCTACCGTTACACCGAAGCCAGCCTGGTTAAAAAACTGGAAGACCTGGGAATTGGGCGTCCGTCTACTTATGCGCCGACTATTTCAACTATTCAAAAAAGGGAGTACGTGGAAAAAGCTGACAAGACAGGTTTTAAACGCGACTTTGAAATGATGATGCTGAAAAATGGAAAGATCACAAAATCAATGAAATATGAAAATATCGGATTTGAAAAGAACAAATTGATTCCAACCGATATTGGCATGCTGGTTAATCAATTTCTGGTCAATAACTTTATCAATATCCTTGATTATCAATTTACTGCTACAGTTGAAAAAGAGTTTGATGAAATAGCGCTTGGAAAAAAGGTTTGGAACGAAATGATCCGGGAATTTTATTATCCGTTTCATCAGCATATTGAAGAAGTGCTTGCCAAATCTGAAAAGGCGAAAGGTGAACGACTGCTTGGCAAAGATCCCAAAACCGGTAAAAATGTTTATGTTAAGTTAGGCCGTTACGGTGCAATGGTGCAGATTGGTGAATCGGACAGCGAAGAAAAACCTCAGTTTGCCGGTCTGAAAAAAGGCATGAGTATGGAAAGTGTTACACTTGAAAATGCACTTGAATTATTCAAGTTTCCGCGAAATATTGGATCATACGAAGACAAAGACCTTCAGGTTGGAATTGGACGTTTCGGGCCTTTTGTCAAACACGGATCCAGGTTCTATTCTCTAAAAAAAACCGATGATCCATCAACAATCAAAGCAGAACGTGCCATTGAGATTATCCTTGAAAAACAAAAGTCAGAAAAAGAAAAACTGATTCTTGAATTTGAAAGCCGCGACGATGTGAAAGTTCTCAACGGGCGCTATGGACCTTATATTGCAATTGGAAAAGTTAACTATAAAATACCAAAAACCATTAACCCGGCCACATTGACCTTAGATCAATGCCTTGCCATTGCTGAAAAAGGGGGACCCAAAAAAGCAACGAAAACCAAAAAGAAATAAATCTTATCCGGGTATTCTAATAGTCGAAACTTTATCATTCAATAATCACATTCCGTAACTCATTATTTCACAAACACCGGATGGAAAATAGATTATTTTTACAACCTGTTGGTCTTGAATTAAATAATACAAACCAACCAGGCCAGGCATTGTTGTCGGATCAGATTACAAAAAATATTGCCGAAAAACCTTTCCCGGACATTTCCTTAACCAGGGCGGCCATTATTGGCGTGGAAGAAAGCAGGTACTCCATGAATAATTCGGCTTCTCCGGGTGGAACGGAGCTTGTCAGGCATTATTTGTATCAACTTCATTCAGGACCTTTTAAACTGAATATCACTGACCTGGGAAATATCCGGCAGGGAAATACAGTGGAAGATACGTATGCTGCGTTGTCTGACATTCTGATCGAATTGCTTGAAAACAATGTCGTTCCCATTATTATTGGTGGCAGCCAGGATCTTACATATGGTTGTTATACGGCTTACGAAAAACGTAAACGCATTATCAATATCGTTGCTGTAGACAGGAAATTTGATATAATTCATGATGATCATGATATCCATTCTGAAAATTACCTGAAAAAGATCCTTGTCCGGCAGCCCAATTATTTGTTCAACTATAGTAATATTGGTTATCAATCATATTTGGTTGATCAGGAAGCGATCAAACTGATGGACAGCCTGTTTTTTGATGCTCACCGGCTGGGAATGATAAAAGGCAACCTTACAGAAATTGAGCCTTTGATCAGAAATGCTGATTTATTGAGTTTTGATATTGGTGCGGTTCGCGCCAGTGATTCACCGGGACATGCTCAGGCCGGTCCAAATGGATTTTTTGGTGATGAAGCATGCCAGATTGCCCGTTATGCCGGGCTTTCAGAGAATTTATCAGCCATCGGATTCTTTGAGTACAATCCCGCACATGATTACCGGGGGCTTTCAGCACAACTTATTGCACAGATGATCTGGTATTTTCTTGAAGGCCTGTATAACCGCAAAAATGAAGACCCGGCTTTTGATCCGGATAGCTTCCTGAAATATCACGTGTCGGTGAATGCAGGGAAAGATGAAATTCTTTTTTACAGGAGCAGAAACACCGATCGTTGGTGGATGGAAATAGGTTCAAAACACAGCATCAAAGACGAATACCGGCGGCATAATCTGATTCCATGTTCGTTAAAAGATTACAATATGGCATGCGAAAACGATATACCGGACAGATGGTGGAAAGCTTTTCAAAAACTGATGTAAAAGCATTGAAACTTATCGTTGTATGATCTCTTTTCAGAACGTATCTTCTCCAGATTAAATAATGCGATCCGGGTTTTCCTGCAGAAACGCTTTCCATCCGTGAAGATTTTTTCTGGCAACGGTACCTATAGTCTTTTGAAAAGAATGACATACTGCTGCGGCAAGACCATCGCTGGCATCGAGGTTTTCCGCCAAAGCAACCAAAAGAAGGTTTTCGAGCATCGCTGCAACCTGCTCTTTGGATGCATTTCCGTTACCGGTGATAGCTTGTTTGATGCGTCGTGGAGAATATTCATAAACTTCCAGCAAGCGATATAAAGCTGCCGCCATCGCAACACCCTGAGCCCGCCCGAGTTTGAGCATTGATTGCACATTCTTACCATAAAAGGGGGCTTCAATGGCCATTTCGTCCGGATGATACTTGTCAATGAGATCAAGGGTGGTATTGAAAATGTTACTAAGCTTAAGCGCCTGCGAATCTTTTTTGCCAAAAGTTTTAGAACCGAAACAAACAACGTTAAGGTTCTTACCTTTGCAACGGATAACACCGTAACCCATAATGTTGGTACCTGGGTCAATACCCAGTATAATACGGTCTCTTTCCAAATGATGAGAATGTTAAAATGAAAGCAAAAGTACGGAAATCACTCAACTTTCTGCTGCAATTGGTCATCATTTCAGTTGCATACTGGTTTATTTACCGGGAACTCTTTCAAAAAAGGGATATAATCCAGGTTGCCGGAATTTTGAAGGAACGGCTCTCCGACCCTGGCTTTTTACCATTTTTCTTTTTTGCATTTGTGCTCATGTTTCTAAACTGGGGAATTGAAGCACAAAAATGGAAATATCTTATTGGGCATTTCGAGCAAATTTCATTTTTTCAGTCTTTTAAAGCAGTCTTTTCAGGGGTAACAGTCAGTGTTTTCACTCCGAACCGGGTTGGCGAATATTTTGGCAGAGTATTTATTCTCAGGCATCTGCATCCATTAAAGGGTGTATTCATCACTTTTATTGGAAGCATGGGACAGTTGCTCACAACGATTGTAACAGGATCGTTGGCTTTATTGTTTTTTCTACCGCGTTTGTTTGACATCTCTGTTTTTCCGAACCAATTGTTTTATTGGGGAATTGTGATTGCATCTTTGCTCAGTATCCTTTTACTGATGTTGCTTTATTTGAATTTTCCACTCGTTTCAACCCTAATCAAGCGGTTAATTCCCGGGCGATTTCGAAAAATTGGAAGATTCACTTGTGTTTTTGAGCGTTACAAAAGCAGTAGTCTCTTCATCGTTTTTATGATGAGTATGATCAGGTATCTGATATTTTCTTCCCAGTTTATGTTATTACTGCTGGCTTTTCAGATCAAACTTCCGATGGCATATTTTCTCATTCTCATTCCGGTCATTTTTCTGACCATTACCGTAATTCCCACCGTTGCCCTTTCAGAATTAGGGATACGCGGTAGCATTTCACTCTATTTATATGGTTTTTTTGTTGACGGTGCCATTCTCACAACCAATGAAGCAACAGTGGGAATTATTGCCGCCTCTACTTTACTTTGGATAATCAACCTGGCTTTTCCAGCCATCACCGGGGCGTTGTTTGTTTTTAACCTACGATTTTTACGCGGAAATAAAAACCATTTTAACGGATGATCGTCTTCATTGTTACCATGCTTATTACAGGGATCATTTATGCCTGCTCTATTGCATTGCTGGTGTATGGGTGGCGGAAGCTCAATTCTTTCGGACCTGATCAGCTGGATGGGGAAAAAACCGCCATAACCGTGAGTGTCGTTATTGCAGTACGCAATGAGGAGCATAATATTTCAGGCTGCCTTCACGATCTGCTCCACCAGGATTTTCATAACGAAAATTATGAAATTATTGTGGTGGACGATCACTCTACTGATAATACAGCCAGAGAGATACAAAAAGTAAGTAGCCTTTCGGAAAGGATCAAAATGATCAGTCTGGCAAAAAGTCAGGATGAATCCATGGGCAAAAAAGCTGCACTCGTATCCGGAATTCTGAAAGCAAAAGGCGATCTGATTGTGACTACTGATGCCGACTGCCGTCTTCCTGCAACATGGCTGCAATCCCTGGTTGTATATTATGAAACCTGTAAACCGGTAATGATAAGTGCTCCTGTGGTTTTTGCTCCACAGACAAATTTTTGCGGTAAGTTTTATGAACTTGAGTTTATCGGCCTGGTGGTAGCAGGAGCAGGAGCCATTGGATTGAAAATGCCGCTGATGTGCAACGGCGCCAATCTTGCTTTTAGCCGGCATTCGTTTCTTGAATTCCATAACAGTGGATCAGGAAAATCCTGGGCTTCAGGGGACGATATGTTTCTGATGCACTGGATCAGAAAAAATTATGGTGCCAGGGTTATTCATTTTCTTAAATATGATAAAGCTGTGGTTTCAACCCGTGCACCGGAAAATATTCGAGAATTTCTCAGGCAGCGAATCCGCTGGAGTTCAAAAACCAAGGCTTATCCGGGCACTTTCACAGCATTCATAGCTTCTATTGTATTATTGAATTCGGTGATGCTGATAGGAGGAACAATTCTGCTGTTTTTTTCACCACATCTGGTTTACCCGGTAATTGCAGGATGGATGCTGAAATTTATTTCCGATCGGATATTGCTGGGTACTGCAACAGATTTTTTCAGACGCCGAAATCTTCTGAATTGGTTTGTATTATTCCAGGTAATGCAAGTGATCTATGTGGTGATTGTTGCTTTTAAAGCAGGATTTTCCGGTAATCGCTGGAAAGGAAGAAAATGCTGAGAAAACATGCAATCAGAGAATCTTATCCGGTAAATAGCAACTCTTTGTATTTTGCAACATCAAACAAGTGTAATTGGATGAAAACCAACATTCACCAGCACACTATTTCAGACATATCATTGAAGGAACTCTATGCTTTCAGATTCTTTGGTTCCATATGAATGGTAGCTGTGATGCCTGTTTCTTCCCGGATTGCATTTTCAATTTTTGTAGCTATCTCATGAGCAGAGTGAAGAGCCATTTCAGGTTGAAGTTTGATATGACAGGTAAGCTCTGAATGATCTCCGTAATTGTGTATATGAATGTGATGGAGTTCTACATCGTGTCCAATCACATCCAAAGAGATCAGCTCAATTCTATCCAACAGGTTTTTGTCGGGTTTCTCGCCCAGAATACTATGGGCAGCGTCTTTTACAATATCATAAGCAGCGTAAAAAATGGCCAGTGATACAAGAATGCCCATAATTCCATCTATCCACCAGAATTGAGTGCCAAAAAGAATTCCGGCAAGAATTAATAATGATGAAAATGCATCGCTTCGGTGATGCCAGCCATCGGCTTTTACCGATTTGACAGATGTTTTCCGGTAGATCCAAAAAGCATATTGTGCCAGGGCTTCCTTGACAACTACAGAGATAATTGTTATTACTAAAGCCCAGATTCCATAATTGGCTCCGGTGTGGTCAATCAGCTTTCTGATGGATTCGATCAAAAAATTAAATCCTACCACGGCGAGTAATACGCCGATGACCAATGCAGCTATCCATTCTGCCCTTCCATGACCAAAGGGATGATCCCGATCGGCTGGTTTGGTGGCTATCCTGATGCCCAACAACATGATGACTGAGGTCAGCGAATCACTCAGTGTGTGCCAGGCATCCGCGATCAGAGCTACCGATCCACTGATGATACCAACCCAATATTTCAGCCCAAATAAAATCATATTCGCTGTCAGCGAAAGCCAGCCTTCATGTTTGGCAAGGCGCATATTGCCGGATTTTATTTCAGGGTTTGTCATTTGTGAATATTTTTGGATTTAATAAGCGCTTCAGCTATCAGAAGGTCGGAAGGCCGGGTTATTTTTATATTATCATTCTCTCCTTGAGTGAGTAAAACATTTATACCCGCAGCTTCAACTACTGTTGCATCATCGGTAAAACGGAAATCATATTGTTGCAGGTAGGCGCTTTTGATAATGGAAGTTTTAAATACCTGTGGCGTTTGCACCAACCTGATATTCTTTCTTTCGATGGGCGCATGCCAGAAGCCATCGGTTTTGCGAACCGAATCATTTATTTCAACAACGGGAATAACAGCTCCATGAATCGCCGCCAGATGAAAAGTGTTTTTGATAATATGACTGCTCACTAATGGCCTTGCTGCATCATGAACAGCAACAACTCCTTCCTGATCAACGAAAGCAAGGCCGCTTTTAACTGAGTGAAAACGCTCCGGGCCTCCAATAGCCAATTTGTGCGGAATAGTTAAATGGTAGTTTTTACAAAGTTCTTTCCATGGGTTGATCATTTCTTCGGAAATCACAACAATGATCTGAATGTCCGGAATTGCCTCATAAAATGCTTCGACCGGATACATCAGAACCGGTTTGCCGCATAAAATTTCAAATTGCTTTGGAATGGCATTGCTGAAGCGTTTCCCGACGCCTCCTGCAACAATAATAACATAATTTTCCAATCCTGAACAGTGGTGTCTGTTTTGAAAAAGAGCATATTTCGGAAGACTACACGGTCAGAGAATCAGCATGGCATCGCCGTATGAAAAGAACTTATATTTCTTTTCAACAGCAACCTTGTAGGCTTCCATAACAAAATCGTAACCGCCAAAAGCACAAACCAGCATCATCATGGGCGACTGGGGTAAATGAAAATTACTGATCATCGTATTGGCAATGCTAAATTCGTATGGTGGGAAAATAAATTTATTTGTCCAACCTTTGTATGGCTTCAGCATGCCAGAAATTGTCACTGATGACTCTATTGCTTTCATGGTAGTGGTTCCAACTGCACAAATCTTTTTCCTGTTTGTTTTTGCTTTATTAACAATCTCAACGGCTGCTTCTTCGATGAGCATTTCTTCCGAGTCGGTTTTATGTTTGGTAAGGTCTTCAACCTCAATACCCCGGAAATTTCCAATCCCTGCATGAAGAGTTATTTCAGCAAACGAAACACCCTTTAGTTCAAGCCTCTTCATTAATTCACGGCTAAAATGCAATCCGGCAGACGGGGCAGCAACAGCACCAACATTTTTTGCAAAAATCGTTTGGTACCGGTGCTTGTCTTCCGGTTCGATATCCCGCATCCTTTGAATTTCTTCTGGAAGAGGTGGTCTGCCAATAGCCTCGATATTTCTTTTAAATTCATCGTAGGGGCCATCGTACAGAAACCTTATCGTGCGTCCCCGCGAAGTGGTATTATCAATTACTTCAGCCACCAGCGAATCATCGTCACCAAAATAAAGCTTATTGCCAATGCGGATTTTGCGGGCAGGATCAACCAGGACATCCCACAAACGGGTTTCAGCATTTAATTCCCGTAAAAGAAAAACGGTGATCTTAGCTCCGGTTTTTTCCTTTTCGCCTGTGAGAAGAGCCGGAAAAACCTTGGTATTGTTGATGATGATTACATCTCCATCTCCAAAATAATCAAGGATGTCGGTAAATGATTTATGTTCAATGGTCTTATTTTTTTTGTTGAGAACCATCAACTTTGACTGATCGCGGTTTGGCGATGGATGTGTGGCGATCAGATCATTGGGTAAATGAAACCTGAATTGTGATAACTTCATGTCGTTCTGATAATCGGTTCCGTTTTGAGAAAACGGGTGCAAAAGTACACTTTTTGCCTTTGATAATCAACAGATAAGATGGTAGTTTGTGAAAAACTTTTTTATTATTGATTATTTGGTTATGGTAAAAATTTAATAAAACACAGATTATGAATTCATTATATCACTTCTGGCTGCTTTCTTTCAATTTTTTCCCCATCTCAAGGATCAACTCCAATAGTTTTTCCAGATCAAAAGCCTGCTCTGATGTGAAATGACCGATTCTATCACGGTGCAATGAAAGCAGGTGAGCTCCACTATGGAGCAAAATTCCCATATCACGTGCAATCGCACGGATATAGGTACCCTTACTGCAAACGATTCTGAATTTTACATCCGGCGGTGTGAAGGATTCTATCATGAAAGAATGTATGCATACTCTTCGGGCGTTCAGTTGCAATGATTCATCATTTCGGGCATAATCAAAAGCTCTTCGGCCTCCAACCTTAATAGCTGAATAAACCGGAGGAACCTGGAGAATTTCTCCGGTTAGTTTTTTTGTAGTTACTTCAAGATCATTTAGTTGAATATGCTCAAAGGGAAAGTACCGGTCAATATCTGTTTCCAGGTCAAAGGAAGGTGTGGTACTGCCTAGCCTGAACACCCCGGTATATTCTTTTTCTAAATCCTGGATGTTTTCGATCTTTTTTGTGTGCTTTCCGGTACATAGTATGAGTAATCCGGTTGCAAGCGGATCGAGTGTTCCAGCATGACCTATCCGGAGGCGCGGTATTCCAAGATGCTTTTTGACAGTGAAGCGGATTTTACTCACAACATCAAATGATGTCCAGGTAAACGGTTTGTTTACAAGCAGGGTTTCTCCTGTGAGAAAATCAAAGTAATCTTTTTTCACCATGTGAAAGATGTAAAACTGTTGTTGGTCCCCGAATTAAAAAACTGATACTGTAATTGCAATCAATCCTATGAACAGGCAATATAGTGAAAAATAAGAGATATTCCCCTTACGAACCAGTTTCAGCATCCACGAACATGCGATAACCCCTGAAACAAAGGCAGCTGTGAATCCCACGCCCAATGAAGTAATTTCCTGGCTGTATACTGCAGGAGTTTCCAGCAGGTCTTTCAGTTTGATCAACGTGGCACCGGCGATCGGCGGCAGCACCATCAGAAAAGAAAAACGCGTAGCTGTATGGCGATCAACACCAAGGAGCAGAGCCGTACCTATCGTAGCGCCGGATCTTGATATTCCCGGCAAAATAGCAATAGTTTGAGCAATGCCGATAAGGATAGCTCTATAAAGGCTCACATCCCGGTCATTCTTTTTTACAAATCTTGTAAGAAACAGCACAAAAGCAGTGATCAGCAACATAAAGCCGACAAACATGATTCTTCCTTCGAAAAATTGTTCAATCTCAGATTCTAAAAGTAATCCGACAGTCCCTGTTGGAACCATAGATGCAAGAATCAGCACAACAAAGCGGGTGTCAGGATTCCACTGAAAACGCAGCGTTTGCATGATAAGATTCCAGATGTCTTTTCTGAAAACCACCACAATACTGAGCATGGTTGCTGCATGAACAATTACTGAAAACATCAGATTGTCA
>CAYQRU010000053.1:0-23405 GCA_964419945.1 uncultured Bacteroidales bacterium
GCACGTTGATGATCTTCGCTGAGGCGCTCAATATGATAATCCAGCGCGTATATACCTGCTGCAGCAAGGTACCCCGCCTGCCTCATTCCGCCGCCAAATGCCCTTCTGAAGCGCCGAGCCTTGTGAATAAATTCTTTCGTTCCTGTCAACATTGAACCGACTGGTGCTCCAAGCCCTTTGGACAGACAAATGGACACAGAATCAAACAGTTTCCCGTAATCCCTGCAAGTTTCACCGGTTACAGCCAATGCATTAAAGATACGTGCACCGTCCAGGTGATATTTCAGGTCATTTTTCCTGCAAACTTTACCAATTGCTTGTAACTCGTCAAAATCCCACACAGACCCCCCTCCTTTATTAACCGTATTCTCAACCGAAACAAGGCTTGTGTGAGGGTAGTGTACATCGTCAGGATTGATATTTGCCTGAACGTCACTGGCTGTGAACCGCCCTCGGTCGCCATTCAACAACCGTACTGAAGCTCCTGAATGTAAGGCTATTCCTCCTCCTTCGTAATTATAAATATGTGAAAGCCGGTCGCAGATTACCTCATCGCCGGGAATGGTATGAACTTTGATTGCCAACTGATTTGACATGATTCCTGAAGTACAGAAAATAGCTGCTTCATGACCAAAGATATCAGCAATTTTTTCTTCCAGCGCATTCATACTTGGATCTTCACCCCATACATCATCGCCAACGGGTGCATGAAACATGGCATCCAACATGGCCGGTGTGGGTTTAGTAAGTGTATCGCTCCGGAGATCAACGGTTTGCATATTTTTCATGTATTAAAGTGTTTATATATTCAGGAGATGAAAAATCAGAGAGTTTATGTATGTTTATCCAATATATCTGAAAGAATATGTAAAATATTGTGAATGGTTTATTTACAGGATTTTATTTTTCATTGAAAGCCTGTCTGAGTTGGTTCAGTGCTTTTATTAATACTGAACGTGGACAGGCAAGGTTCATACGCATAAATCCTTCGCCGCCTGAGCCGAAACTTGCGCCTTCGCTAAGTGCAAGTCCGGCTTTTTGAATCATAAAAGTTTTGAGTTCTTCATCTGAATTGAAGCCGGCATTCCGGCAATCGAGCCACAGCAGGTAGGTGGCTT
The DNA here is from genome assembly GCA_964419945.1 of uncultured Bacteroidales bacterium. Taxonomy (GTDB): domain Bacteria; phylum Bacteroidota; class Bacteroidia; order Bacteroidales; family JAAYJT01; genus JAAYJT01. The sequence continues at coordinate 1,119 of CAYQRU010000053.1, forward strand.
CCAGCGGAACCGGCTTAATGAAGGGTAAGAAATTTTCCAGGAAATCATAGGTATACCTGAAATTATCTTTCACATAGACAAGCAATTGATCAAGCCATGCATCACCATAAAGATAGGCAGCCTGGGCGGCAACTGTCCCAAAAATATTCCCGGATCCAACATGCACCTGATCAAGAATCTTATCATAACGCTGTTTTAATGCCTGACTTGGACAAATAACTGCCGAAGTGGAAAGACCAGCCAGATTAAATGTTTTACTTGGGGCAACAGTGGTAATAGTTTGCATGGCAATTTCTTCTGACAGAGAGGCTGTGATCACATGTTTGGCTGGTGGCAAAGCAAGGTCACAATGAATTTCGTCTGAAAGGATTAACATATTATGCTTTAGACAAATAGCAGCGAGTTGATGCAACTCATCAGATTTCCAGGCACGGCCTACCGGATTATGCGGATTGCTGAGTATAAGCATCCGTGTACGCTTGCTTATTTTCGATTTAAAATCCTTAAAATTAATATAATACCTGCCTTTTTCAAAGATCAGCCTGTTAAGTATGAGTTTTCGCCCGTGATTTTCGACTGCGCTGAAAAATGGGAAATACACCGGTGGTTGTACGATGATTTCATCACCCGGTTCGGTAAATTCCATTACAATAAGGTTCAATGCAGGTACCACACCCGGACTGAAAGAAAGCCATTCCTTTCTGATCTGCCATCCGTGCCGGCGTTGAAACCAGGCTATCAAGGCTTGTTCGTATCCCGTTGTACGGAATGAATAACCATAGATTTCATGTGAAGCTCTTTCCCTGATAGCATTTACTATAAAACCCGGGGTGCGGAAATCCATATCAGCAACCCACATCGGTATCAGGTTTTCTGATCCAAAATATTCCTGCAACAGATCGTACTTAACACATGCCGTTTTTTTCCGGGGAACGATTTCGTCAAAATTGTAAATCATGCTGCCTGTGCTTTTATCGCGTCTCAGAAGTTCGTTTTTAAAGGTTGTGCATATTTGCGTATATCAGCTGCAGTAATAGTCAGATCGCAAAGTATGGCCAGCCGTTCAACGACATTGCGTAATTCGCGCACATTGCCTGTCCATTGAATTAATTTTAATTCCCCGAGTGCTGACAGATCAAATTTCATCAGGGGTTTGGCCATGTTGCGGCAAACTTCTTCAAGAAAATGGTTTGCGATGAGCGGAATATCATCTTCGCGTTCGTTAAGTGCCGGAACATGAATTACGATCACTGCGAGGCGATGATACAGGTCTTCACGGAAATTGTTCCTTTCAATCTCTTTTGGAATGTCTTTGTTGGTAGCGGCAATGACCCGCACGTCAACGGGAATGTCTTTTTCACCTCCTACGCGCATGATTTTGTTTTCCTGCAGGGCCCGCAATACCTTGGCCTGGGCAGAAAGGCTCATATCGCCAATTTCATCCAAAAAAAGCGTGCCTCCATTGGCTTGCTCAAAATCGCCTTTGCGTTGTTTAATGGCAGAGGTAAAAGATCCTTTTTCGTGTCCGAAAAGAACACTTTCAATGAGTTCTGAAGGAATGGCAGCACAATTCACTTCGACGAAAGGCCCAGCTGAGCGGTTGCTGAGTTCATGAAGCCAGCGGGCAACCAGTTCCTTTCCTGTTCCATTGGCGCCCGTGATGAGTACCCGGGCATCCGTTGGTGCTACCCGTTCAATCATGGTTTTAATTTCGTGCATGACACGTGATTCGCCAATCATGTCGTAGGTTTTGCTTACCTGCCGTTTTAATGCTTTTGTTTCAGTGACCAGGTTTTGTCTTTCCCCTGCATTGCGGATAGTAACAAGTAAACGGTTCAGATCCAGAGGCTTGGTAATATAATCGTACGCACCTTTTTTAATTGCTTCCACCACGGTTTCCACTGTGCCGTGACCGGAGATCATCACAACGGGGGTATCGGTGATTTTCATCAGTTGCTCCAGGACTTCAATTCCGTCCATCCGCGGCATTTTTATATCCAGTAAAATGACATCGTAACGGTTGTTCCTGGCTTTTTCGAGTGCCTCATTGCCTTCGGAAGCTTCATCTACCGCAATTTTTTCGTATTCCAGGATTTCCCTCAGGGTATTGCGAATACTCCTCTCGTCATCCACAACAAGTATTCTGGTCATAGTAATCCACATTTAGGGCAGCAAAGATAAGCATTGTGTTTGGGTGAAATGACTATCATGTATATCTGAAAAGCCATCACGGGGGAATATTATTTCTCCTGTCATAGCTGCAGTTATCTTTGTTTGTATTGCAACTCTCCTAACGCACATCAGTAAGAGATATCAGACATATTCTTTAATTTTACCGAAAATTTGTAACCATGATAAAATTTTTATTCTTCATCATATTATTTATGCTAACCTCATGTTTGTCACCCAAAAACACGCCCACACAGGTGGGAAAGGTAGATCTTGAAAAATATGCCGGCCTTTGGTATGAAATAGGATCTTTTCCGGCTTCATTTCAAAAGGATTGCTATTGCACCCAGGCCGAATACCAGATAACAGGAAAAAAATACATCAGGGTAATCAACCGTTGCCGGAGAAAATCGGCCGATGGCAAGGAATCGGGTATACAAGGACGGGCCTATCCGGTGGAAGGTTCAAACAACACCAGGTTGAAAGTACAGTTTTTCTGGCCTTTCCGGGGCGATTACAACATCATCATGCTGGCCGGGGATTATTCATGGGCGGTGGTTTCCTCAGGTGAAAAATACTTGTGGATCTTGAGCCGTTCACCCAAAATGGAAGAAGCTCTTCTCCCAGATCTTATCCAAAAGCTCACCGATATGGGTTTTGATATGAACCGCCTGCAACTGACCAATCAAAATTGTGGATGACCTAAAAATATTTTGCTTTCTTAAATAGATACATGTTGACAATCAATATTATGTTGTAAAGCATTCACATAATTTATTCAATTATCCAAACCAGAAAACCTTCAATTTTTCAGTATTCATATATAGACTTAATCATGCCTGTTTTATCCTTGAAATCAAAGACACCCCGGAAAGCAAAAAGCACTGCGGGCAAAAAGGAATCTAAAATCTTTGTTCTCGATACATCCGTGATCCTATACAATCACCAATCCATTCATAATTTCGAAGACAATGATATAGCCATCCCGATCACTGTACTGGAAGAATTGGACAATTTTAAAAAGGGAAATGAGATCATCAACTTTGAAGCACGGGAGTTTATCCGCATTATGGATAAATTGTCGTCCAACCACACACTTCAGCATTGGATACCCCTGGGCAGGGAAAACAAAGGCAAATTCAGGGTTGTGATGAACGAAACCCATGATCAGTTGCCGGTAGATGCACGAAAGGTATTTGGCGACAGCAAACCAGATCATAGGATACTGAATGCAGCCATGATACTTCAAAACGAATATCCTGAACGGAAAGTGGTGCTGGTATCAAAAGATATTAATTTACGACTCAAGGCCAAATCGCTGAACCTTCCTGCAGAAGATTACAAGACCGGAAAGATCAAAGACATTGAAGGTCTTTATTCGGGGAAAACGCTGATCGAAGGTCTTAACAAGGAAACTATTGATACGCTGTATCAGGATGGAGAATGTGATCCAAAGATTCTTGGCATTGAAAATCCGATACCCAATCATTATTTTATCCTGAAAACCTCGCGAAATTCTGCCCTGGCTTTTTTTAACCCGGTTACAAACTTACTTGAAAAAATTGAAAAGCGAAGCGCCTATCGCATTAATCCGCGCAATGCCGAACAGGTATTTGCCATACATGCACTGCTCAACCCAAATGTAAGGCTGGTTACGCTTCAGGGTGTTGCCGGTACCGGTAAAACGCTTCTGGCACTGGCTTCCGCACTGGAGCAAAAGCGCAATTTCAAGCAGGTATATCTTTCGCGACCCATTGTACCGTTAAGCAATAAAGATATTGGCTATTTACCAGGCGATATTAAAAGCAAGGTGAATCCATACATGGAACCCTTGCACGACAACCTGAAATATATTCAGAATCAATATAATGAGAAAGATAAAGAATACAAAGGCATTACCGAATCCCTCGAAAAAGAAAAATTACTGATCCAGCCTTTAGCTTATATTCGGGGGCGCAGTATTTCCAACGTCTTTTTTATTGTGGATGAAGCCCAGAACCTTACACCCCATGAAGTAAAAACCATTATTACCAGGGCAGGTGAAAACACCAAAATCATTTTTACAGGAGATATTTACCAGATTGATACTCCTTACCTCGACTCACAAAGCAATGGGCTGTCGGTGCTGATTGACAAAATCAAATACCATCCCATTTATGCCCATATCAGACTCGAAAAGGGAGAAAGATCGGAGCTTGCCAACCTGGCCAATGAATTATTATAGCATCCGGACAAAACCTGTTTCGAATCAGTCAGCTTTCGGGTTTTCCAGATAGACAAAGGTCAATACTGTCTGTCCCACCGCATTCAGCGTGTTTTTGTCAATGGTGTCCATATTATCTTTTAGTGTATGCCAGTGTTCAAAAAAACCTGTTGCCGTATTTTCGCTGTAATGAATGATGTCAATGGTAGGGATGCGGATGATTTCGTTGATATAGGTATGATCATCAACGATGGCATTGGTTCTTTTGAATGAAAAATATGATCCGAAACCAATCTGATGTGCGACCTCCCATACTTTTTTCATGATATCAGCAGCATAATACATGGATGTTCCTTCCATTGTGAACACTGCATCCGGAGCACCCACCATATCGAGCAGTATTCCGAGGCGTGCGTTGTAATTGGGCTTATGGGGATTTCGTGCCCAATATTGTGAACCCAGGGCCCAAAAATCACCTGTACGTGCCTGCAGGCTCTGGTGTTCTCCATAGTCTTCGGCATCAAAGAAAATGATATCAACGCCATAATTTACCGGCTGCAACAAAAGCTGACGGGCTATTTCGAGCAGCACCCCAACGCCACTGGCACCATCGTTGGCGCCTAAAATCGGGGTGTAATGATTGTCCGGATTGGGATCATGATCAGCGAAGGGGCGTGAATCCCAATGTGCGCACAATAATATCCTGTTTTTCGCTTCCGGGTTGAACGAACCAATAATATTCTTGATATTCAACGTAGTACCATCATATGCCCTTACTCTGGTTTCCTGCAACTGAACATGCGCTGTAAATCTTCCCAAAGTTTCCATCAGGAACAAGGCACATTGTGCATGAGCGCTGGTGTTCGGAACCCTTGGTCCGAAGGAAACCTGGCGATCCACATAATAATATGCGGTATCAGGATTAAAATCCGGAACTTCTGCTTTTAAAATACGTTCGGCAAGGCTTATACTGCGTTGAGTTGTTGGTTTATGACCACCGTTGCAGGAACCCATAAAGAAAACTGCAGATATGATCAGAGCTATAAAGGCAATTCTATAAAAACCAACATTTTGCAGTGTCAGACAAGGATCGTGTTGCGACGGTTTGTTTTGTGGTTTCAGATTAAGAAATTCCGGTTGGGTGTTATCAGTTGAATCTTTCCTGCTGAAAAATCCGGACCATACACACCGGGAATACGCATATTTTTCTCTTTTGTTTTTTGGGTTCATAGCTTTGGGATTTATGGCGCCGGAAACAGACCACTTGGCTCGCCATATTTATTAGTGAATACAAAAGTATTGAAATTATTGCGCACTCGGTCAGATTTTTCGAGGGGCTGAAGATTGGGATGTAATTTTGTTGGATCGCCATAATATCCAATGCTCAGGATAGTCAATGGTTCAACTGAATCAGGCAAATCAAAATACTCCCTGATCTTTTTTTTGTCGAATCCACCCATCTGATGAACAAACAATCCTTCATGTTCAGCCTGAATGGTAAGCATTGCCACCGACTGTCCTGCATCATAGATTGCAATTGATCCGGGCTTTCCGGTTTTGGGGCTGATGGTTTCAGTGCATGCCAGCAGCAGAACCGGAGCCTCACCAGCCCAGAGCTGGTTAAATTCCACCAGGGTGTCGAATATTTTCCGGTAAGTAAAATCGTTCCGGAAACCAATAATATAACGCCATTCCTGATCATTTGAGCTTGATGGCGCCCAGCGTGCTGCTTCAAGAATACGCCTTAAACCTTCAACGGGTATTTCTTTCGGTGAATAGGCACGCGGGCTCCAACGTGCCGCCAACAATGGATGTATGTCGTATATTGCAGGCGCTATCTTTTTCATTTTGTTTATGTTCGGTTATTATTTCTTTTAACGAAGCAGGTATTGATTATGTTTTAAAAATATTCATCCAACTCATTTTTTATTACAGTTCTTTGGTTAATCCGGCGAACCTCACGTATTGGTGATAACCTGGTTTTATCTTGACTTATCAGGATCAGAAGATTTTCAGAATGTATGAGTGTCTTATTTTGATTTTCTGTCAAATTTCAAAGGATAAACGCAGGTTCCTTTTTTTAACTTTGCCAAATTATGACAATTCAGTAATTCAACAAGAACCATGAGAATAAAATTCGCAGTTTGGGTATCGTTATTTCTGCATACGATTGTTTTGGCTCAGTCGCCGCTTGATCGAAATACCACTATTGTCAATGGATATCAAAAAAAAATTTCCGGTAATGATTTCCGGTATCATTCTTCCATTCCCATTGCCAGGGAAAGCCTGCTGATCAGGGCAACAGATGGCACCTCAAACATGGAATGGGAAACTGCAGCCAGCCCAACTGAAATCAAAACAGAAACCATTTCTTTTGTATGGCTGGCCGGAATCGGTTCATCGCCCGGCAAAGCAAATTTTGACCTGGCAGTAAACGAGATCAAAAAGTTCACATTTTGGGCCGATGGTTCCGACCAATGGTTGCTGAAAAATGATGATGGCTCCTCACTTTGGTTCCAAAAAGATATGATTGACCAACACGGCGACCGCTTTGGATTTATGGTTTTGACGCTGCCGGTGCAACACCTGCAGCCCGGAAAATCCCTTAACCTGAAAGTTACCGGCGGCAGGTTCGAAAAAACTTCCTGGTATATGACATTTCAGCTTCCGCTGGAGAATGGATTTAAGATCAGGGCATTACCAGCATTGATTCAGGTTGGTGAAAAACTTTCTCAGCTTGGTATTGCAGGCATTCTTCATTTCGGTGATCCTGCCACGGCCAGAGTTTTTGTTGACAACATGTTTATTGAAGAAGTTCCGCTGAAATTTGGGTACAATCACGTGAGGATTCAACTGCCTGCAGTTCAGGAAAGTATGGTGACATCTTATAGAATCGAAATGGATAACCAGGTGTTTGCTGGTAAACTGGAACTGGATCCTGTACGTAAATGGCGGGTGAATTTTGTGCAGCATACACATACCGATATTGGTTACACGCGCCCCCAAACTGAGATTTTGGCTGAACACCTCAGGTTTATTGATTATGCCCTGGATTATTGCGACAATACTGACAATTACCCCGATGATGCCAAATTCCGCTGGACATGCGAAGCGTCATGGGCAGTGGATGAATACCTCAGAAGTCGTCCTTCTGATCAGATAAACCGTCTGAAAAAGCGTGTGAATGAAAGGAGAATAGAAATTACAGGAATGTATTTCAATTTCAGTGAACTGCCGGACGAACAGACGCTAACTGCCTCTTTGCTGCCATTAAAAAGGTTTAAGGATAATGAACTGAAAGTAAAAACAGCAATGCAAAACGATGTGAATGGGATTGCCTGGTGTTTAAATGATTATTACCACGATATGGGTGTTAAATACCTCAATATGGGCACCCATGGCCATCGTGCCTTAATTTGTTTTGATATACCAACATTATTCTGGTGGGAATCAGCTTCAGGCAAACGAATGCTGGCATACCGGGGTGAGCATTACATGATTGGAAACACTCTTTTTAAGATCCATTCCGGTGAATTTGATGTATTTGAAGATGAATTGCTCACTTATCTTTCGAATCTTGAATCAAAGGGTTATTCTTACGATCTGATTTCGCTTCAGCATTCAGGATTTATTACTGACAATTCGCCGCCCTCAACACTGCCTTGCGAAATGATCAGGAAATGGAATGAAAAATATATATGGCCAAAACTCAGAACCGCCTCTGCTACCGAATTTTTTGAAGAAATGGAAGAGAAATATGGTGATTCGTTGCAGGTAATCAGAGGTGCATGGCCAGACTGGTGGACCGATGGTTTCGGTGGCTCAGCCCGCGAAGTGGCAGCATTAAGACAGGCGCAAAACGACCTGATTGCCAACACATCGGGTCTTACCATGGCCATCGTACAAGGATCACTGCTTCCGGAAAAAATCAGCGACCGGATTGAAGCCGTCAATTCGGCTTTGCTTTTTTATGCTGAACATACAGCAGGTTACCATGCAAGTGTCAGAGAGCCATTTCACATAAATACAATGGAGCAGCGCGCAATCAAGGAATCATACGCCTGGGAAGCCAGTCGTAAGGCAAGAATGCTGGGTGAGGAAGCCCTGGGGCTCCTGCAACATTATGTTTCCAGGGAGAAATCCCCATCTTTGGTGGTTTACAATTCGTTAAGCTGGTGCCGTAGCGGATTGCTGACAGTATATATTGACCATCAAACCATTCCGGGAGGTTCACATTTTGACATTTACGGCCAGGATGGAATCCCGGCAAAAGCACAGCCGATCAAACATCACTCTGATGGCACCTATTACGCTATTTGGGTGAATGATGTTCCGGCATTTGGGTACAAAAAATATGTTATCACTGTTAAAGAAGAAATTACAAATCATCATCAGGACGCGAGAGAAAACACCTTTGCTTTTGAAAATCAATGGTATAAAATTATCGTTAATCCTCAGGAGGCAGTGATTGAAAGTATCACTGACCTGGAATTAAACAGGGAACTGGTTGACAAACAAGCAGCCTGGAAGTTGGGAGAATTTATATATGAATTGCCCGAAAACCGTGAACAGATGGAATCGTTCAGCTTACATAATTTTACCCGAGAAGCATTAGACAAAGCATGGTTCGAAGCTTTTGAACCAGGCGATGTATGGAATACTGTCCGGTTCGGGGGGAACACCAGGGCAGCGGTTGCCGGAGGGACTTATTATTCTGAGATCAGGATTTTCAATACTACCAAACGTATTGACCTCGTCTATTCGATTGAAAAGAGGATGGTAACTGAACCGGAAGGGATCTATATTTCTTTCCCGTTTATTCTTGAACAAGCTCAAATTGCCTTCGATGTACCAGGTGGGGAAATCAGAGCTGGTATTGATCAGATTCCCGGATCGTCAAATGATTGGAATACTGTTCAAAGCTATGCAAGGTTATCAAATGAGAAGATGCAGATCGTGCTTTGTTCACCCCAGATTCCCCTGATGCAGTTTGGGGGAATAAATACAGGTCGTTATAAATCAGGCAGTTTACCAGAATCAACCCATATTTTTGGATGGCCTATGAATAATTACTGGACAACCAATTTCAATGCCGATCAGCATGGCGGGCATACATGGATTTATACCATGACCAGCCGTGCCGGAAACTCAATGACGGAAGCTTCGCGTTTTGGAATGGAAAACCGTATTCCTTTTCTGGCGCGTGTGCTACCGGCGGGCAATAGCAATGATGTGGTCCGGGAAAGGTCTTTCATCACCGGATGGCCTGATAATTTGTTGCTGATAAGTGCCATACCGGATGCTGACGGTAAATCGGCCGTGCTTCATGTTCGTGAAACAGCAGGTAAGAGTATTGATTTTAACCCGCAAAATGGAATTACCGGTGCTGCGCTTGACATAGTCCAGCTAAATGTTATTGGCAATATTATCGAAAATGCAGGTATTGAAATTAGACCTTTTGAAAGCAGGTTCTTCAGGGTACATTTCTGAAGATATTATCCGGAAATCTTGTTTTTTAGAACGGTAAAGTCTATTTGAAAACAATTAATTGACTGAATATGAAATATTTGTTTTTGACACTTTTTATTCAGATAGTATTATTTGGTTGCACTTGCACCCAATCCGGATCTGTTCAGTTGGTCAGGAACGGGAAAAGCACATTCAGCATTGTTATACCGGAATCTGCCTCGGCCGAGGAAAAGAGGGCTGCCTTGTTGTTCAGCAAATATCTGGAAAAAATTTCAGGGTGCCTCATCCCTGTTATTGAGTCAGACAATCCTCCTGCGGATAATATTGTCTGGATCAGAAAAAGCGACGAAATTGAATCTGAGGATGGTTTTTATATTAAAACCGAAGGATCAGCACTGGTAATACAGGGAGGCAAAGGGCGTGGTTGTATTTACGGAGTTACTGAATTACTTGAAAACCAGCTTGGCGTAAAATATTTAAGCCCCTGTTTTGTGGTGATACCAAAATCAGAGAACATCACAACTGCAGCCATGAATTTCAGCGATAAATCTCCCAATACCTACCGGAATGTTCACGGAAAGTTCACCGAAGATCCTGATTACAAAGATTTTCGCAGGTTACATGACATCAACGACATGTTTGCCGATGGGTACTATGTGCACACCTTTCACCGGCTTATTCCATGGCAGGATTATTTCGAATCGCATCCGGAATACTTTGCCTTCATGAATGGCAAGCATATCATTGACCAGCTTTGCCTGACCAATCCTGAAGTTTTTGACCTGGTAATCCAAAAACTCCGGCATGCGATGGAACTTCAGCCAGATAAACAGGTATGGTCGGTGAGCCAGGACGATAACTTTTCTTATTGCCAGTGCGAAAACTGCAATAAAATCATTGAGGAAGAAAAAAGCGCTGCCGGCCCTGTGATTCGTTTTGTGAACCTGGTTGCAGAGCAATTTCCTGAAAAAGTGATCTCGACCCTGGCCTATCAATACAGCCGTCAGGCGCCTGCGGTAACAAAACCACGCGAAAATGTCCAGGTAATGCTTTGCACCATCGAACTAAACCGGAGTCTTCCAATTGCTACCGATCCTGCCAGTGCTTCTTTCCGCAGGGATATGGAAGACTGGGGGAAAATCAGCAACCATATCTACCTCTGGGATTATACAGTTGATTTTGCCCACAGCATCAGCCCCTTTCCAAACCTTCATGTGCTGAAACCCAACATCCGGTTTTTTGTCGCAAATAATGTGAAGGAACATTTTCAACAATCCAATACCGGAGCAGGACATGAGTTTTCGGAATTAAAATCATATTTATTGTCGAAGCTGTTATGGAACCCTGAAGCCGACGACCAAAAAATTATTACGGAATTTACCGATGCATTCTATGGTGCTGCCGGAACCTGGATCAGAAAATATATTGACCATATGCAGCAGGAAATCTTAAAAACCGGTGAATGGCTTGATATTTACGGTCCTCCGAATAACCATCAGCATACTTTTCTTTCTTCCTCGAATGTTGAAAAATATAATTATTACTTCGACGAAGCTGAAAAATCGGTTGCCGGCGAACCTCAGTTCCTGCTGCACGTTCGCATGGCACGTATGCCCCTGCAGTATGCCATGATGGAGATTGGTAAAAGTGATATGTTTGGGCCAAGAGGATGGTACCGGGAAGAAAACGGAGATTTTGTTCCCAGGCTGGATATGATTAGCGTGCTTGAATCTTTTTATCGCACAAGTATTGATTGTAACTCTGCGCATATCAACGAATCAGGCCTGACACCCGAAGCCTGGTATCATTCCACCCGGAGGTTCACAGATGTGCAGGTAACAGACAATTATGCATTCCGGAAAAAAGTAACAGCCAAACCAACTCCGGCCGAAAAATATAGCGGGGGCGATCTTGTGCTGCTTACCAATGGGGTGCGTGGCGCCAATGATTTCAAGGTGCATTGGCTCGGTTGGGAATCCCAACATTTTTCACTGATGGTTGATCTTGAAGAAATAGTTCAGATTCAGGTTATCGAGATCAGCACATTGTATGATCCAAAAAGCTGGATTCTCCATCCAAAAGCGATTACCTGCCTGGTATCAGAAGATGGATTTAGCTTTGAAATAATTGAAAAACAAATAGTTGAAGGTGACCAGCAAAAAGAAAATGTAAACCGCTTGTTTTCCTTTGATACGCAACATAAAAAGTTCCGTTTTGTGAAGTTTGATGTGGAAGGAACATTGCATCTCTTCGGCTGGCATCCATCGGCCGGAGGTGGTTCCTGGGTATTTGTGGATGAAATTGTGGCGAGGTAACATTGAAAACCGGATTTCCTTGCTGACTGGCAAGGCAATTACCTGGTTATTTTGATAGTTTTGCATTAGTACCTGCATACAACTGATCTGAAAAATTCTTTTTACTGATGAAACACTATTCGCTGACACTGATAATATGGATTACTTTTTTTACGGCCTATGCGCAACCATACAAAGATCCGTCGCTACCAGCCGGTATAAGGGTACAGGACCTGCTGTCCCGCATGAATCCGGAAGAAAAATTCTGGCAATTGTTCATGTTTCCGGGAGATATTGTCCACAACAAAGACAAGTTCAAAACAGGGATTTTTGGCTTACAAGTGAATACCGTTGGTCAAAGCATGGATGCTGTCGGGCAGATGCTTTCATATAATGAAGGCAATTCGGCTTTTGAAGCAGCTTTGAAGATCAATGATATACAGCGTTTTTTTATTGAAGAAAGCCGCCTCGGCATTCCCATTATTCCTTTCGACGAGGCCTTGCACGGCCTGGTGCGTTCGGGCGCTACGGCTTTTCCGCAGGCTATTGGTTTAGCCGCGACCTGGAATACTGATCTCATGCATGAAGTAGCCAGTGCCATTGCCCTCGAATGCAAATCGCGCGGGATCAGGCAGGTGCTGTCGCCGGTGGTGAACATTGCAAGCGATGTACGCTGGGGCCGCACCGAAGAAACTTATGGCGAATGTCCTCACCTCGCTTCTGAAATGGGCGTTTCTTTTGTGTCGGCTTTTGAAGAAATGGGTGTGATCACTACGCCCAAACATTTTGTGGCCAATGTGGGTGACGGTGGGCGCGACAGCTACCCGATACACTGGAACGAGCGCCTGATGCGCGAAATCCACCTGCCGCCTTTCGAAGCCTGCTTCAAACACGGTGGTTCGCGCTCAGTAATGACTTCCTATAATTCTTTTGATGGAAGTCCTTGCACAGCAAATGATTGGTTACTAAATCAACTTCTGAAAAAAGAATGGGGTTTCGATGGATTTGTAATTTCCGATGCCGGGGCAACCGGAGGCGCCAATGTGCTGCATTTCACCGCTGCGGATTATTCGGATGCCACGGTGAAATCGCTGGAAAACGGACTGGACGTGATTTTCCAGACGAGTTATGACCACCAGGCACTGTTCTCCCCACCATTCTATGATGGAAGTATTTCTCAGGAAATTATTGATGCGGCTTTGGCACGGGTCTTAAAACTGAAATTTGAACTGGGTTTGTTTGAGAATCCTTATGTGGATCCGGAAGAAGCCGCCCGCTTAAATGGCCATCCAAACCACCGGGAACTTGCACTGCAGGCGGCAAGGGAATCCATTGTGCTGCTGAAAAATGAAAAGCAAATTCTTCCCATCTCAAAGAATATTAAATCCATTGCCGTGATTGGACCCGATGCCACCGAAGCACGCCTGGGCGGTTACAGCGGGCCGGGAAATCAAAAATTCAGCATCCTGGAAGGAATCCTGCAACGGGCACGTTCAGACGTTGAAGTAAAATATGCCCTGGGTTGCGAACATCATAACACTGAATATCTTACGGTTCCCTCAGAAGCCCTAAGCTGCGAAATGAATGGCCAAGTGCAAGCGGGTCTGAAAGGGGAATATTTTAACAATGTTACGTTTTCGGGCGAACCAGGTCTTACCAGAAACGATAAGCATATTCAGTTTCAATGGACTTTATTTGGCCCCGATCCTGAAAAACTTAGTTATGATTTCTGGTCGGTGCGCTGGAGCGGAAAACTGACTGCGCCCGAAAGCGGAACTTTCAAGATCGGCATTGACGGCAACGACGGCTACCGCCTGTACCTCGACGGACAACTGGAAATTGACAACTGGACAAAACGCACACGGCAGGTGGTTCTTACGGATTTCATATTCGAAAAAGACCGCGAATACGATCTGCTGATCGAGTTTTACGAACCTGTTGGGAATGCGTGGTTCAGACTGATCTGGAATGTGGGCGTGGAAGATTTGCAGTCAGCAGAAATTGAGAAAGCCGTGCAGCTTGCCCGCAACAGCGACATGGCTGTGCTGGCGATGGGCATCGGGGAAGGCGAATTCCTTGACCGGGCTTACCTGGATCTTCCAGGGCGGCAGGAAGATCTTATCAGGCGAATTGCTGAAACCGGAACGCCTGTAATCGTTTTGCTTATTGGTGGCAGCGCCATTACCATGAACAATTGGATGGATAAAGCGGGCGCCATTGTCCAGGTGTGGTATCCGGGAGAAGCAGGCGGACAAGCCGTGGCTGAAGTGCTGTTTGGCGATTACAATCCCGCCGGGCGCCTGCCCATCACCTTCCCGGTTTTTGAAGGGCAGTTGCCGCTGGTGTACAACCACAAACCTACCGGTCGCGGCGACGATTATATGAATCTCACTGGCCAGCCACTGTTTCCGTTTGGTTATGGATTAAGCTACAGCACTTTCGAATATTCTGACCTTAAATTAGATCGCAATGGGATCACAAAAGACCAGTCAACCGCTGTATCGTTCAGGATTAAAAATACAAGTGCCATTGCCGGTGATGAAGTAGTTCAGTTGTACATTCGTGACGAACTGGCTTCGGTTGCCCGTCCGGTTTTGGAGTTGAAGGGTTTTCAACGGATTCATCTGCAACCCGGCGAAACCAGAGAAGTTGTATTTGAAATCACACCGGAACTTCTCTCCATGTACGATCTCAATCTCAACAAAGTTGTGGAACCCGGCGGTTTCAGAATCATGATAGGGGCTTCCTCAAAAGATATCCGGCAGCGGATTATACTGAATGTGATTGATTAACAAAACCTTGATAAACCATAAACCCGAAGCACGAATATCGATCCCGTACGTACGGGACGAAACAAATCCCAAATTCCAAATTCAAAATTCAAAGTTGAAATCCATGAACGTTGAACCCAGAACTTTGAACCTAAACACCTAAAACCATAAAAATTGCATCACAGCATCACTGCATTCGCCATCAAACCCACAACCCCATGCATCGGCGGACAAGTCACAGCATCACCGCAACACTGCATCACAAAAAACCATCAAAAATGAAAAAACCTACCGCCTTTCTCCCTGTTCTGATCCTGGCCCTCATGCTGGGCTGCAATCCACACACAGTTCATGAACCGAAAGAAGCTTATCATTGGCCTGCCGACACAGCAGTAAGCTCTAAACTACACGAATGGCAGGACTGGAAATTCGGAGTTATCATTCATTGGGGGCCTTACAGTGAGTGGGGAATTGTGGAAAGCTGGAGCCTATGCCCTGAGGATGAACCCTGGTGTGAAAGGCGCGGGCCTTTTGCTGATGATTATTGCCAATATGTGAATGAATACGAACAAATTCGTAAACACTTCAATCCGGAGAACTTTAATCCCCAGCTATGGGCCGAAGCCTGCCACGATGCCGGGATGAAGTACGTTGTGTTCACCACAAAACACCACGACGGATTTTGCATGTTCGACTCAAAACAAACAGATTACACAATTACCAACAGCAAAAGTGTTTTCTCGTCTCATCCCAAAAGCAATATTGCAAACGAAGTTTTTACAGCCTTCAGGCAGAAGGATATGGGCATCGGCGTTTATTTCAGCAAGGCCGACTGGCATAACCATGATTACTGGTGGCCTTATTTCCCGGTATTGGACCGCAATGTGAACTATAACCCCGAAAAATATCCCGATCGCTGGAAACGGTTTCAGCAATTCACCTTCAATCAGATTGAAGAATTGATGACAGGCTATGGCAAAGTTGACATCTTATGGCTCGATGGTGGCTGGGTGCGCCCCGCCGGAACCCTCACCGAGGAAACCCGTCCCTGGCTGGGTAAAAACCAATGGGTGCAGGACATTGACATGCCCGCCATTGCCACCATGGCCCGCAGCCACCAGCCCGGCCTTCTGATTGTTGACCGCACTGTACACGGAGAATTTGAAAACTACCGCACCCCCGAGCAGCAAATTCCCAAGGAGATTCCCGCCTATCCCTGTGAAAGCTGCATCACCCTGGGCGATAGCTGGTACCATACCGGCGAGCGCGAGCGCTATAAATCCGCTACCTGGGCCGTTCAAACCCTGGTGAAGATCGTGGCCAAAGGCGGCAACCTCCTGCTTGGCATAGGCCCCGATAAAACCGGTACCATGCCCCCCGAAGTATATGAACGCCTCGAAGCAATAGGCCACTGGATGAGCATAAACTCCCGGGCCATATACGAAACCAAACCGCTGGCCCCTTACCAGGAAGGCAAATGGTGCTTCACCCAAAGCAAAGATGAAAAGATTAGATATGCGTTTTATCTGAAAGAGGAAGGTGAAAGTTTTCCGGAGTTGCTTGAGTTGCCGGCCAGTTTTGTAAAACAGGGTGATTTTGTAAACTTGCTGGGTTATTCAGGAAAGCTGGAAGTGAAGCGGGAGAAGGGGCGGAATTATATAGTTGTTTCGGATGATTCCGGGGAGATAGGGGTAGTGGTTTTTGCGGTGAAGTATTGATTTAAAATTGAAGAATTCTTTGAAAAGACTCTTAAAGTCATCAATGATCTTAAGGCCTCCCCGAAAGAACTGCCATCCGACTGAGAACCACCAAGAAAAACAGAACCAAACCCCAAACAAAGATTAGCTCTGCAGCAAATGAAACAAAACACAGCCCGAAAAACAGAAGCTATAAGCAGGAAGGTTGATAATAATGGTGCTTTGTTGCCGGTTGGCGGCAATTACCGCAAGCTGTTTACTTTTCAGAAGGCAGAAGCCATTTTTGATATTACATGCTATTTCTACGAAAAATACCTCCGGCGTGGCGATCGCACCATAGATCAGATGGTACAGGCGGCTCGCTCAGGAAAGCAAAATATCGCTGAAGGCTCTGCTGCTTCGTCAACTTCAAAAGAAACGGAAATTAAACTGGTGAATGTGTAGGATTTAGCGATAGTATCGCTTTAAGCGATGCTATCGCTCTCTTGGCCGAAAGCACAACGATACATTTTTTTCATGCAACTGGTACAAACCAGGCCACCCGAAACCGTTACCAATATTACTTTTTGGGCGAAACATTAAATCAAATAGAAGCAATGCCCAAAACCACATTTGACGAAATCGTGAATAAATCTGTAAAAATGAACACTTTATGCCTGTTTATCAAAGTCAACGGCGGAGGCACACGTAACTGATTTGATTTGATACTAAAAAAACGTCTTTAAAATTGCGTAGACCGGAGTATTGCAGGCAAAAGAGATTATTTGAACGCAATGATTCAAAGCCCGGCATACTGCAGCATTTAAAAACACCTGTTGAAAATTGCTTTAACCAACAAAATCAACGATCGCGCCATGTTTTTCCAAGGAATTGATTATTCGTATAATTACGAAAAAAATGACCAAGGCAAAATAGTTTGTATAGACAGAACAACAAAAGCGCCAGCCCATAACATCAGGACAGTATGCGATAAGCACCTCTGTGGGTTTTCGCGCGTAGCGATCCGCTCAAACTTTCGTATCTTTGTACAGGAAAATAACCCGTAAACCGCCACTGTCAATATTACTGTCCTTCAACTATCCGAGTCCAGTCATATGATTATCAGAGTAGCTCTTCCATGTGCTGATTCCCTGTAAAACATCCGCCCGGCTTTCGGGGATAAGATTAATTCCGGGAATGCTGACCAAATTTTGAAATAAAAAACAACCTTATAATAATCCTGCCATGAAGAAGTACATTTTACCCCTGATCTCAGGCATTTTCTTAGTCCTTTTTTCTCTCCTGCTGTCTGAATGCTCAAAAAAGGACAATGAGCCTGATAGTAAAAAAGACACATGGGATATTGATAAAGATGGTATCCCCAAATTTATCACAACTGACTACATTGAGCTGGATAAGATTTACCGCATTTCCAGATTCAGGTCATCGCAAGGGCATGATTACAGTGATGGTTTTGAGAGTTGCAGGAGCATGAAGCATTATTTTGAACCTAAAAGCACTGAGAATTGGGCAAGTATAAAAATTTTCGCACCGCTTTCAGGTAAAATTACCCGTCTTGAAGAGGAATGGGCCGGTACAAAAGTCGAAATTGTTTCTGACGATTATCCTGCTTTCCGTTTTTCAATTTTTCATATCAACCTCTTAGCGACACTAACCCTCAATGGCCAGGTAACGGCTGGCCAACAGTTGGGAACGCATATTGGTTCACAAACCATGTCGGACATTTCGGTGATTGTTAACGATCCTACCAGACAAGGCAGGTTGATTTCCTACTTTGAAACCATCACGGATGCTGTGTTTGAACATTACCAGAACAGGGGAATAAACAACCGCGAAGACGTTATTATATCAAAGGCTCTTCGTGACGCAAACCCTCTCATTTGCAACGGCAATAGTTTTGTGAGTAATGATGTGCTTGAAAACTGGGTTATACTTAACTAAACCTAAACAATTTCGACTCTCTGTGAGGCCTGGTTTTCCGGCATGCTGAAATTTGTTGATTCTCAAGACTTTTATCATCATTTTTCCATTGCTGATGTTTGTTATGATTGTGAGAAAATCAACATTTTTCATACTTTTACCGGCCATCTTTCTATTGAATTGATTTTAAGCAGTAATCAATTAAATAATGAATGAACCAGTCTGTTTGGGAAAATGCTACAAGACCTGAAGAAAGCAAATTCATGCTCTGGAATGATCTTACCGGGGCTATAAAAGGTACGGAGGCTGATTACACCAAGATTGGCATCAATAAGGCTATTTTTCTCCTGGCAGTGCCAATGGTGCTTGAATTGGTTATGGAGTCAACCTTTGCCCTTGCTGATATTTATTTTGTTGGCAAATTAGGCGCTTCGGCAGTTGCCACAGTCGGCCTGACAGAAACTTACCTTTTCCTGTTGTATTCTATGGCGATGGGTTTATCCATTGCCGTTACAGCCATAGTTGCGCGCCGGATTGGAGAAGCGAAGCCCGAGCAGGCGGCTGTTGCATCGGTACAGTCTGTTTTTCTCGGCCTGTTGTTTTCAATACCTTTTGCCATGGCAGGTATCTTTTTCGCCAGGGATCTGCTCACACTGATGGGAGCCGACGAATGGACTCTTACAACCGGTTACCGGTATGCCCAATGGATGCTGGGTGGCAATGCAGTGATCATGCTTTTGTTTGTGATCAATGCAATTTTCCGTGGAGCCGGCGACGCGGCCTTAGCCATGCGTATTCTTTTAATTTCAAATGGGATCAATATTTTATTAGATCCATTATTGATTTTTGGTTTTGGTCCGTTCCCTGAAATTGGTGTTGAAGGAGCAGCCATTGCCACGAATATTGGCAGAGGAACAGGAGTAATTTGCCAGTTGTGGTTGCTTTTCAGAGGTGGAAAGCATATCAGGATATTGCGTGCGCACCTGGTGTGGCAAAGCAGCATCATGATTAAGATTCTGAAAACCTCACTTGGTGGGATAGGTCAGATGCTGGTGGGAATGACATCCTGGATCTTTATCATGCGTATTTTTTCTGAACTTGGAAGTGAGGTAGTGGCAGGTTCAACGATTGTGATCCGGATCACTATGTTCACTACTATGCCCGCCTGGGGCTTATCGAATGCCGCAGCCACGCTGGTAGGTCAGAACCTGGGAGCCGGCAGTCCAGAAAGGGCAGAATCGGCTGTGTGGAAAACCGGGATTTATAATATGGTTTTTCTCCTGGGAGTATCCATGCTGTTTTTCTTTTACAATAAGTATCTGATGAGTCTTTTCACCGACGATCCGAAAGTGATTGCAGTAGGTTCGGAGTGGCTCAGGATCATGTCTTTCTCATTTTTTGTTTACGGCTGGTGGATGGTATCGGTACAAGCATTCAACGGAGCCGGCGATACCCGCACACCTACATATATCAACCTGGTGTTTTTCTGGATAATACAGATTCCCTTGTCGTGGTTCATGGCCATTTATTCAGGCTGGGAATATTCCGGGGTGTTTTGGGCGGTGTTTATTTCCGAAACTGCTGTTGGCTTGTTCACTCTTTGGCTGTTCACACGCGGAAAATGGAAAAAAATGGTTGTTTAAGGGGATGAAATAGTGAGAGGAAGCATCTAAACTGACCAAGCGCTTCCCTTCAGGGTTGACCACTATGTCTTTGATTGCTCAAAATCAAGAACTGTCGCTGAAAATCATGCTTCAATCGCTGAATGTGAGCGTATTGACCCGGGTACGGAAATTCATTGAATCATAAAACACGTACCGGGATGTGAATGTGGAAAATAATTGCTGATACATTGACTGATTTTTCTGAAAGAGTTGTTTTGCAGGCAATAAAACTATAATGAATATTTAACAAGCATGTGTAAAACAGTGCTAATCACGCTCTTTCGTAATTCCGACCTTTAGGTCGGGGAAAACACCCGGTACAGGGGAACAATGGGTTTTAGCCAGTTATCAGAAATTCCATCAATAAATCAGTCTGACAGGCAATTAATGCAGGTAGTGGTATAAGCATTGCCATTCACATTTTTGTTGCATACACTCTCATTACAAAATCTCTGATGGCAGAGAGGGTAATTCCGGGTGCTTCAAGATAGCCCATGTGAGCTACATCGTCAAGCAGAAGTGCCTCAGCATGTTTGGGTAAAGCAATTTGCTCGAGAACTTTGCTGAAAGGGATGCGGACATCTTTTTTCCCGGCTATAAAAAGCACAGGTACGGATAAGGTTGCAAGCAGATTTTTATGATTCTTTCGCAGTTTCATACCTTCCAGGGCTGCTATCAGCGATTTGCCTGAAATACTGCCAGCCTGGTTTTTCAGTTTCTCTATTTCATGGCTAAGGTACTTTTGGTTCCCGGGTGCAAAAAGATCAGGAATGAACTGATTGATAAATCCTGACCGGTTCATTTTCACCAATTCAATAGTACGTTCCCGGTTTCGCTTATCTTCCTCATCATCGGCATCGGCCTGAGAATGAAACAGTACCAAGCCTTTTAGCATTTCAGGATAAAGATTGGCAAAAGCAAGGGCGGCATACCCCCCCATCGAATGCCCGGCAAGTACGCAATGCTTCACACGGCAAAAGGATAAAACAGCCTGCACGGTATCAGCAAATAATTCCATGGTGTGAATTTCGGCCAGCTTAGCACTACGTCCGTGGCCTGGCAGGTCAATGCAGAATACCCTGAATTTTCGGGATAATTCACCGGAAAAATTATTCCAAATCTGCAATGATTCGGTGAAGCCGTGCAGCAAGACGAGGGTTTGACCTTCACCTGCATCAGAGTAATGGATCTGCTGGGAATGGAATTCAATAAAATTGTTCATGCATCATTGGTTTATAGAAAACTCAGCAATATAATTCAGCAACCTGCCGTTCGAAATGACTACATTTTCCCCGTCTGTTAATTCCGGATATTATTTCTTCATTATATTTTCAATTTCTGCCACAGTCTTTGGGACAGGCTTTCCAAGTATGCGATATCCGACAGCGGTGATAAGCACATCGTCTTCAATACGGATTCCACCGAAACCTTTAAGTTTTTCAACCTTTTCGTAATTAATAAATTCCCTGAATTTCCCTTCGCCCTTCCAGATATCAATCAATGCAGGAATAAAGTAGATGCCCGGCTCCACAGTCAGGACAAAACCCTCCTGCAGGCGCCTGCCGAGGCGCAGGTATGCTGTACCAAACTGGTTGCTGGGTCGTACTTCGTCGTCATAACCAACATAAATCTGACCCAAATCTTCCATATCATGCACATCCAAACCCATCATATGCCCTAAACCGTGCGGGAAAAACAACGCATGGGCACCGGCACTTACGGCATCATCCACATTGCCCTTCATCAGCCCGATATCTTTCAATCCGGCAGCAATGATCCTGCATGCCATCAAATGAATTTCCCTGTAAGGAATACCCGGACGGCATGCTTCTATGGATTTTACGTTAGCTTCGAGAACGACTTCATAAATAGCTTTCTGTTCGGGTAGGAAATAGCCGCTCACGGGTATGGTTCTGGTAAAATCACTCGCATAATCCATAAAAGTAGCTGCGCCTGCATCAATTACCAGCATATCCCCGTCTTTCATCACATTGCCGTGATAATGATTGTGCAGGGTTTCGCCCCGGACTGACAGGATCACAGGAAAAGAAACTCCGTTTCCTTTACTTAAGGCAATCCCTTCAATGGCTCCCGCAATTT
>CAYQRU010000054.1:0-23261 GCA_964419945.1 uncultured Bacteroidales bacterium
GGTAATCATCGAGCGGATGCCCCGACATGTAAAAACCTGTAACTTCCTTTTCCTGCTTTAGTTGCTCGATCTTTGACCAGGGTTGACATACCGGCATTTCTATCACTGGCATCGTCACGGCCTGATCTTCGCCAAATAGGCTTTGCTGGGCTGCTGAAACTCGGACCTGGTAATTTGAAGCATATCGGATAATTTTTTCGATAAAGGTCATTTCTTCACCTGGCATGCGGTAAAAATATTGTGCCCGGTGTGTACTCTCAAAACTATCGAAGGCACCTGCCTGCGCCAGAGCTTCGAGGCAACGCCGGTTCACTGTGCGCAGATTTACACGGTTGGCCAGGTCGAAAACATCTTTAAACAAACCTCTTTCCTTGCGTTCTTCAATGACCGCTGCCACAGCGTTTTCACCTACGCCTTTGATGGCAGCCAGTCCAAATCTGATACCTCCTTTGTCATTGACGGTAAAATCCTCATCACTTTCGTTGATATCAGGTCCCAGTACTGGAATTTGCTGCCTCCGGCACTCATCAATAAAGTATGTGATCTTTTTAATGTCGGAGAGGTTATGTGTAAGTACTGCTGCCATGAATTCGGCAGGGTAATGTGCTTTCAGATAAGCGGTCTGGTAGGCTATAAGCGAGTAGGCCGCAGCATGAGACCGGTTGAAGCCGTATTTGGCAAAATCCTGCATGATATCGAACACTTTTTTTGCTTCCTCAGCATCGTAACCATTTATTACTGCACCATTTACAAAGTCTTCACGCAATTTGGGAACTTCGGTAACGATTTTTTTACCCATCACTTTACGGAGATGATCGGCATCGGACATTTTGAATCCTCCTACTTTCTGTGCAATTTGCATGATCTGTTCCTGGTACACCATGATTCCGTAGGTGTAATTGAGAATTTCTTCAAGTACAGGAAGGGGATAGGTTACTTCTTCCCTGCCATGTTTGCGCTTGATGTAGTTGTTGATGGATTCCATCGGGCCCGGCCGGTAAAGGGCGTTCATGGCAATGAGATCTTCAAAATCAGTAGGCTTCAACTCACGAAGGTACATGCGCATGCCTTCTGATTCAAACTGGAAGGTGCCTATGGTATCGCCCTGGCGATACAGTTCAAAAGTTTTCTCATCGTCAAGAGGAATAGTATCGGTATCAATTTTCTTCTTATGCCTTTTATAGATGTTATCAATTGCATCCTTCATGATTGAGAGTGTTTTCAGCCCAAGAAAATCCATTTTCAACAGGCCGATACTTTCGATGATGCTTCCTTCAAATTGAGTCACAGGAAGATCGCTATCTTTGGCTGTACTCAAAGGCACATACTGTATCAGGTCGTCAGGTCCGATGATCACGCCACAGGCATGGGTTCCGGTATGACGGTTCGATCCTTCCAGGATAAGCGCATTTTCAATGGTTTTGCGAACCAATTCACTTCCGTTGCTCAGCATTTCCCTGAGTTCCGGAACTGCATTAATGGCTTTGGCCAGCGTTGTTCCGGATTTTTCCGGAACCAGCTTGGCAATGCGATCGGCTTCGGGTAACGGAAGTTCCAGAACCCGGGCAACATCGCGTATGGCCAGCCGTGCGGCCATGGTACCAAAAGTAACGATTTGCGCCACCCGTGACGATCCGTATTTTTCAACCACATATTGAAGTACTTTATCCCGGCCTTCGTCATCGAAATCCACATCTATATCGGGCATATTCACGCGGTCGGGGTTCAGAAAGCGTTCAAAAAGTAATTTATAACGAATCGGATCAATTCGGGTGATACCCAGGCAGTAGGAAACTATGCTACCGGCCGCAGAACCCCGCCCCGGGCCAACAATAACACCCATTTCGCGGGCTTTTGCAATAAAATCCTGGACAATCAGGAAATACCCGCTGTAGCCCATCCTTTTGATCATGGCAAGCTCGTAATCAATCCGTTCCCTGATTTCATGGGTGAAGTCGCTATATAATTTTGCAGCACCTATATTAGTCAGGTGAATAAGGTATTCGTGTTCATCGGTGAAACTGTCGGGCAAGGGGTAATGAGGTAACAATGGTTTATCCCTTTCAAGATCGTAATCTTCCACTTTGTCTGCTATTTCAATGGTGTTGGCCAGGGCTTCAGGAACGTCGGCAAACAATTCTGCCATTTGCCCGGGCGATCTCAGAAATTCTTTTCCGGAATAATGCAAACCGTGGTCTTCGTCACCATCTTTGCCTGTATTAAGCTTAATGAGGATTTTGTGTGCCTCATAATCGGTTTCATTGATGAAATGTACGTCGTTTGTGGCAATCAGCTTCACTCCGGTTTGTTTTGAAAGCCTGATTAGCTCCTGGTTGACCTTTTTCTGCTCTTCCAGCCCATGATCCATGAGTTCCAGATAAAAATCATCCCTAAAAATTTCCCTGAATTCGCAAACCAGTTCCAGAGCCTTTTGAAGATCATTTCTCAGGATGGCCTGTGGAATTTCTCCTCCCAGGCATGCAGTGCTGGCAATAAGTCCTTTTGAATACTGCCGGAGCAATTCTTTGTCAATGCGTGGGGTATAGTAGAATCCTTCGAGGTATCCCTTGGAGCAAAGAATGGAAAGATTATGATACCCTTCGGTGTTTTTAGCCAACAGAATGAGGTGATAACCGCTGCGATCATGACGACCGCCTTTGTCGGTGCGTTTGGTTTTAGAAACATAGATTTCACACCCTATTATAGGTTTGATTCCTGATTTGCGGGCTTTCTGAAAAAATTCGAGAGTTCCAAACATGTTTCCGTGGTCAGTGATGGCCAGTGCTTTCATGCCAAGTTCGGCAGTACGTTTGAGCAAAATCGGTATCGAAGCGGCACCATCTAAGATTGAATATTGTGTATGTACATGTAAATGAGCAAATTCAGGCATGATGAATATAATTTATCCGGATGAAATGTGTTTTGTAAAAATAGATAATCCGGGTATTTTACAAAGCGATGTTGATAAATTTTCCATTGGGCTGGGAAAAATTAGCCTTACCGGGGAGATTCGGAGTGGCATTTATATGTGGCCGATTATCAATAAAACAATCCGGATTGAGCAGGAAACAGACCATCATGGGAAATTGAAAACTGGTAGTAATAAGCAATGTGAATTACAGGAAAGCCTTTCGTTCAAGATAACTGCAAGCAGCATGTCAGGCATGATTTATTAAAAATCAGACTTTTACCGAATACTTCCTGAGTGCAGATATGATATCTTCAGCTTTAATGGGTTTGGTAATAACATCATCGAAGTCTGATAATGCTGATTGGGTATTTATGTCGTGCATGGCAAAAGCGGTTTGAGCAATCACCGGCAGATTGGGAAAATTGTTCCTGATGATCCTGGTTGCTTCAAAGCCATTCATTACCGGCATGCGGAGATCCATGAAAACAAGGTCAGTTTTTTCTTTGCCTTCACATATTCTCACAGCTTCTTCTCCATTGGATGCCAATGAAACCCTGGCGCCGGTTTTCTCAATAAGCTTTTTCAGGAAAAATGCGCTCGTTGAGTCGTCTTCTGCCACCAGCACATGCATGCTGCTTCCATCAAAAGCTTCTGGGCTTGCTGTAAGCTGCTGTCCGGAAGAAATTCCCGTTTTTTGGCAAGAAATTCCCGGAAGAGCTACATAAAAAACTGATCCATCACCGGGATTGCTTTCTACCCAAATGATTCCTCCCAACAGGTTGGTAAGGTTTTTAGAAATTGTGAGACCCAATCCTGTTCCACCAAAGAGGTGGGCGTGTGAATCGTAAGCCTGTCCGAAACGTTCAAAAACAAGCGCAAGTTTATCTTTTGGTATACCTATTCCGCTGTCTTTTACATAAAATGTAACAGCATTTTCCGGAGCATCTTCCGGAGCTGATTCAGGCAACCCTTGCAGGTATCCGAGTTCTACAAATCCCCGCTCGGTAAATTTCAGGGCATTGCTGACAAGGTTTGAAATAATCTGGCGAAACCTCAGGGCATCGGTACTCAATTCAAGCTCATTACCATGATAATTTGGATAACGCAACTCAATATGTGATTTGCTCATTTTGCTCCTGAACTCACTGAAATGATTGAAAAGTTCATCCATGATCTCGTTCACTTTAGTGGGTTGCCTGTCAATTTTGAGCTGTCCGGCTTCGAGTTTGGCAGTATCAATTATATCGTCAATCAGGTTAAGCAGTACCTGCCCATTGTTTTGAATAATGTTCAGATAATTTTTCCTGTCAGTGGTATTCAGGAAAGGATCGCCCATGAGATCTGAGAATCCGATGATGGCATTCATGGGTGTCCTGATTTCATGCGACATATTGGCGAGGAAGGCTGTTTTAAGACGGTCGGATTCTTCAGCCTTTTCCTTGGCAACTATCAATTCGTCCTCATTTCTCTTTCTTTCAATGGAAATTGCTACCTGGTTTGAAACAAATTGCATGATCTCCAGATCATTGTGTGAATATGCATCGGTACTTTCATAGTTTTGAACCACAAGGGCCCCGATGATCTGGTCTTTATTTTTTAATGGAACTCCCAGCCATGCTTTGGCAGGTGTTCCGTGGTACTCAATCAGTCCATCTTCGCACAATTGCCTGATTTGTTGCTCATCAGCCAGCAAAGGTTTATTGTTGGCAATCATGTAGCCTGTGAGGGTTTTACCAGCCGGGAAAGTCTCAAAATGATCTTTTTTGTCAGCCATAAATGGCAATGAGATTGTGTTGTTTGATGCATCGTAAAGAGCCAGCAGGAAGTTGCCGGTGTCGATGATCTTTGATAATTCAGTCCGGATGAGTGAGGAGAACTCAATAACGCTGTTTGTGTAGTTCACAGCATTGGCAATGTTAAATACCACTTTCTGGATTTCTTCATTTCGTTTGCGTTCGTTAATATCGGATATAAAACCTTCAAGAAACTGAAGATGGCCTGAATCATTAAAGATGGCTCTTCCTTTCTCCCATACCCAGTGGTAACCACTGTTTTTGGTTTTCAATCTGAATTCCAATTCATAGGGCAGGCGGCTGCTGATGGCTTTTTGCACAGTTTCCCACACAAGATCTCTGTCGTCAGGATGGATCAGATCGGAATATTTGCTTTTGCCTCCCTCAAGGAAATCTTCATGAGGATAGCCTGTGATGGTTGTAAATCCTTCAGAAAGAAAGATCATACTCCATGACAGGTCATTCCTGCAACGGTAAACAATTCCGGGAAGATTGCTCATCAGGGTGGCGAGCATCCGCTGGTTCTCACGAATTGACGCTTCCGATTTTTTACGGGCGGTGATGTCGAGGGCAGTAAACATGATACCTTTACTAAGATCATTTGCGTCCAATGGTACAGAACGCAACATAATATCCAGAATCGCACCGCTTTTTGTTTTCCAATGAGTTTCAACTTCTCCGACACCAGAAGTTTCAATTTGCCGGTATTTTTCGATTCCAACATAGTCAAATTCTTCGTCGGAAGGATATAGCATTCTTGCATTCCTGCCAGTCAGTTCATTGACCGGATACCCTGTCATACTGCTGACACGCTCATTTACTTCTACCAGTACACGGTTTATTGCGATCCCAATACCGATGGGTGCAGCCTTGAAAATTCCTTTCAGTCTCGACTCATTCTCAGCGATTGTCAGCATGGCTGATTTTTGATCGGTAATATCCATTACCGAAACCATTCCTGCTGTTTTACCCTGGTACATGATGACTGAGCCACTGAGGTCAACCCATCGTACTGATCCCTGCTTATTTATAATCCGGAACTGATAGCGTGTTATAGCTTCCCTGCCCTGCTGTCTTGCCTTTCCTCGTTCAATTACAACAAGCCGGTCGTCGGGATAAACAATCTCCCAAAAATTCATATTCAAAAGCTCTGCGACTTTATATCCTGTAATTGTTTCAGCACTCCTGTTTGCATATTTCCATCTGTCGTCCTGGTATATCATAATTGCTACAGGCGAAGCTTCAGCCAGAAGGCGGAATTTTTCCTCGCTCTCACGCAGAACCTGTTCCCGGCGATTTTTTTCTGTAACATCGCGAAAAACAACGACTACCCCGATAATATCTCCCTGCGCATTCCGGATGGGTGCAGCACTGTCGGAAATTTGCAGTACCTGGCCTGATTTTGATACAATTTCAGTGAATTCTGAAAAAACCATAATTTTATTTTCACGAATCACCTTGTCAACGATACTTTCGGCAGGTGGCCCCAATTGCATTCGGATGTTTAAAACATGATCAAGAGGTTGTTGTAATGCATCCTGCGAATTCCACCCGGTGAGTTCCTGTGCAACTTTGTTGATCCGCGTGATGCATCCCTGGCGATTTGTAACAATTACAGCGTCGCCGATACTTTCCAGTGTTATCCGTAGATTGTTTTCACTTTCGACAATGGCCTGCTCATACTTTTTCCGGTTTGTAATATCGCGCACAATGCTTTGAATAAAAACTCCGTCCTGCGTTTGAATTTTTCGTGCGCTGACTTCAACCGGAAATTCTACCCCGCTTTTTGAAATATGAATACTTTCGAGCCTGATATGTCCTTCTTCCTTCACTTTCTGCAGATGCTGAGGAAGTTCCCCTCTCTTACCGGGACTTCTCAACTGTTTCACATTCATACTTTTAATTTCTTCCTGAGAGTATTCGTATTTTTCAAGACCCCGCTCATTTATCTGCAAAAGGTCGCCGTTTTCATTCATCAGCATGATAATATCATTGGCATACCTCGTAAGATATTCATAATGTTTTTCCAATCCTTTTTTTACTTGTTCATATTCGAGTTCACGTTTAAGCAAATTCGCTTCGTTTCTTTTCCAGATGGTTGTAAGTACCGCACCGACCGCAAAAAGGAAGATCAGAAACATGATTGCCGTATACACGACCACATTCCAATACTGAAAAAATACTTCATCCAGGTCTACTTTAGTGATGAGATGCCATTCTGTTCCGGCAACTTCAGAAATTTTCAGGAGTACTGCTTCATGACGGTAATCTGTTCCGGTGTAAAATCCACGGATACCTGATACAGGTTTCAGATTTGGAAGCATGTATTTTTCTCCTGCACTTAACTTCCAATTCAGCGAATCGCTTTCACCAAAACGAGGTTGGTTTATGAAAATGATACTGTCATTTTTTAATTCAAATAAAATAGTCTCAGTAGTTTTGCTGTGAACAGGCCATAAAATGATTGATGAAAGCAGATGTTCAGTATTAATGGTAAGTGCGAGTGTAGCAATACGTGTGTTATCAGAAAAAACCGGAACATACATGTCGAAATGATAATGTTTCAGGCATTTGCTGTAATAAATAGGTCCGGGGAAAATGCTGTCAGCTTCAGGTATGTTTATGTTATAATGAGCTACACAATTATTTTCATTAATCACATGATTGATGATTGAATATGAGACAATCATCACTTTGGATGAATCATATATCTGAACGGAACAGTAATCAGGATTCAACAGAAAAGGTCTCATCCACTTACCCATTTCTGAACGTGTCCCGGGATCATTCTGGTTTTGTACAAGTGCAAAAATCTTTTTCTGAAAGTCTGGATGCTGCTGTAAAAACAAACCATCAAAGGAATGTGCAGAAATCCAGCGCCTTATTTCGGCAACCTGCAGATTTGAGATGGCATCCAGGTCATTGCACCTGTCTTTCAGAATTTCCTTTTTCGCGAGGCGGGCTGCAAGAAAGCCGACACCTGCAAGAATCAATCCCAGGTAAAACAGGGTGAGCAAAATTCTCCTTATTTTAGATCTTCGTTCATTTCCCATAGTGACCATGCTTTATAATAGTTTCAGCCATTGATCATAAAGTTGAAATCAAATTCACTGATGATGGGTATTCCGAGTTCTTCTGCTTTTTTCTTTTTTTCCGCGCCCATTTTCTCACCTGCCAGTAAATAGTCTGTTTTTGAAGAAATGGTCGTAACCAGACGACCTCCGTTTTTTTCGATAGCTTGCTTAATACCGTCGCGGGAATAGCCCGAAAAAATCCCACTTATCACAAATGCTTTACCCCAAAGCAAGGTGGAAGTGGTTTGTAAGATAGTTTTCATTTCAAATTGAAGTCCGTGACTTTTTAGTCTTGAGATCATTATAATGTGTTCGGGCTTTGAGAAGTATTCCCTGATGGATTCAGCAATGCGTTCACCGATATCGGGAATGGTGGTCAGTTGTTCCAGGCTGGCGGCACTCAAGGCATCAAGGCTGCCAAAATGAGCAGCCAGTTTTCGGGCAACTGTTTCTCCCACATGCCTGATTCCCAATGCATACAGAACTCCCTGGAAGGGGATGGCACGTGATGCATTGAGGCCTGCAAGGATATTTTCAACAGTCTTTTCGCGGAAGCTGATTTTTTTTGGTTTTCCTCCGTCTTCAGGAACAATGGTCTTTTCAAGGCCTAACAGTTCATCATACCTGAGATCATAAAGATCGGCAGCGTTTTTCACCAGTCCCTTTTCGTAAAGCAGGCTTACCTTGCCTTCACCAAGGCTTTCGATGTTCATGGCACGGCGGCTGATAAAATGTTCGAGTTTGCCTTTGATCTGTGGAGGACATCCGTCTTCATTCGGACAAAAATGAGCAGCTTCTCCTTCTCTGCGAACCAATGTTTTGCCGCATTCCGGACAATGTGTTGCAAATTTCAGCGGTTCTGCTTGTTGGGAACGAAGCATCAGATCTACACCTGTGATTTTCGGGATGATCTCCCCGCCTTTTTCTACATATACCGTATCACCGATCCTGACATCCAGTTTCGAAATGATATCGGCATTGTGCAGCGAAGCTCTTTTTACAACCGTTCCGGCCAGCAACACAGGTTTAAGATTGGCCACAGGTGTGATTGTTCCGGTTCGTCCTACCTGAAAATCTATTGATAGCAAAAGTGTGGAAGCTTGTTGCGCCTGGTACTTATAAGCGATGGCCCAGCGCGGTGATTTAGCCGTAAATCCGAGTTGTATTCTTTGCTGATAGGCATTTATTTTAACAACTACTCCATCAATATCGAAAGGAAGGTGGGTGCGACCGGTTTCCCATTCTGAAATAAAATTCCAGACATCTTCAATATTCTGGCAGCGCACCATGTATTCCGGAATATGCAGACCCCATGCCTTTGCTTCCTGAAGATTTTCATAATGAGTTTCATGAGGTAGAGTATCGCCATTAAGATCATACAGATAGCAATCAAGCCCGCGCCTGGCTACGGCTGCCGGGTCCTGCAACTTTAGGCTGCCGGCAGCAGCGTTACGTGGATTGGCAAAAGGAGGATCTCCTGTTTCTTCGCGGAGCTTATTCAACAGTTCAAAGCGTTTGAGGGTCATAAATATTTCTCCTCTTGCTTCAAAATAAGCAGGAAAATCAGTGCCCCGAAGCCGTAATGGTATACTGCGTATAGTTTTCACATTGCTTGTGACATCATCACCTTTTATACCATCGCCACGTGTTACTGCCTTTTCAAGCTGGCCGTTAATATAGGTAATTCCAATGGCTACACCGTCGAATTTAAGTTCACACACATATTCCAACTTACCAGTAATGGCTTTTCGAATCCGGTTGTCAAAATCAATCAACTCACTCTGTGAGTATGTATTCGATAGCGAAAGCATTGGGTATTTGTGAACAACAGTGGTAAATTCCCTGGTAAGATCGCTGCCCACCCGCTGGGTGGGGGAATCGGATTGAACGAGGTCAGGCCATTCATTTTCAAGGGCTTCAAGTTCTTTGACCAGCAGATCGTAACGGGTGTCTTCAATTGAAGGTGAATTCAGAATATAATAGCTGTAATTGTGTTCATTGATCTCCCGGATAAGCTCATTGATCCTTTGGTGGGCTGAAGCTTTGTTCATTGTATTAAGAAATAGTCAGCATGAACCTGCTGGAGTTAAGTCCTTTCAATTCCAAGCAACTGATTGATTTCTATCAGGTTGTGTTCTTTGGTTTTATTGTAAAGCATGCGTGCAGAACGGGTGTAAAAAGCATGTTTGGAAAGGAAGCTGCATTGCAGTTCATACCATTCTTTAAGCCCATAGTACTTCCCTAGCAGTTCCCATTCATAACGAAGACGCTGCGCGATCATAAAAAAATCAGGGCGGCCTAAGTATCCCAGATCCGCGTCGCATAAGATTTCGCCAAGCAGTGTGATAGCGCTTTGCGGAAGCCGGGTTTTTAAAATAACACATTCAAGTATTTCGAGATCTTCATTGTTATAACCAAATTGAGGCAACACCTGCCTGGCAATTTTCACTGAAGCTTCTTCGTGGTTTTCATAAACTTCGGTAATACCTGAATCATGATAATAAGCCGCAGTTTCAAGCAAAGTCAGATCCCTGGAGTTGACTCCTTCCATTTTGGCAAGATTGACACAGGTGCGATGGACATCAAGTGTATGATCAATGTTATGATAGTGAAAATCAGGGCTTAAGTTTTTCGCCATGTATTTGAGAATGTAGTCTGCTGCGCCGCTTAGGTTCATGGGAGTGATTATGATTAGTGGCTGTAAAATTATTAAATTATCCGAAACAGCAAGTTTTTGTTTTATGATCATGGCTTGTATCAGTAATGCGACCAAAATACTGGTCTCAAAACTGTTTCAGTGAAACTTCAAAAATCCTGGTCAGTGGAAAGCGAGTTCGGTATTGTCCAGTATTTTTCTGTGAGATGCTCAAGGCAATTGCACATTGCTACTACCTTTTTTTATTTGTCATTTCTAGCTGGAACCTTTTGCCGGTGATTAGTGATCACAGGCTTTTACGCTCAGTAATCACAATTGCTGGTACAGATCATTTCCCTTGTCGTCCACAATAATAAATGCAGGAAAGTTCTCCACTCTGATTTTTCGCACAGCTTCCATTCCCAGTTCTTCAAAAGCAACCAATTCAACTGACCTGATGCTGTCTCTGGCAAGGATAGCTGCGGGGCCTCCTATGGAGCCCAGGTAGAAGCCTCCATATTTTTTGCATGCATCGGTCACCTGTTTGCTCCGGTTACCTTTTGCAAGCATAATCAGTGAACCGCCCAGGCTCTGGAACTTATCCACATAAACGTCCATACGTCCGGCTGTTGTGGGGCCAAAACTTCCTGAAGCCATACCTTTGGGGGTTTTGGCAGGTCCGGCATAGTATACCGGGTGGTTCTTAAAATAATCAGGCATGGGTTTTCCTTCTTCGATCATCTGGTTGATCCGGGCGTGGGCAATGTCGCGGGCAACGATGAGGGTTCCGCTCAGGTTAAGTCTTGTTTTTACAGGATATTTGCTTAGTTCAGCAAGGACTTCCTTCATCGGACGATCGAGGTCTATGTTTACAGCGGGAGTTATTTCAGGGGCGACATTGGGAAGGAATCGCGATGGATTTTTTTCCAGTTCTTCAATGAAAATGCCTTCGCCGGTGATCTTTGCTTTGATGTTCCGGTCAGCGCTGCAACTCACACCCATACCTACCGGACAGGAAGCTGCATGGCGGGGCAAACGGATCACACGCACATCATGAACAAAATATTTTCCTCCAAACTGAGCTCCTATTCCACTTTCTTCACAAATTTTCTGAATCCGTTGTTCCCATTCAGGATCACGGAAGGCCTGCCCGTAAACATTACCCTTGGTGGGCAGATGGTCGTAATAACCGGCAGAAGCTTTTTTAACTGCAGTGAGATTGGCTTCAGCACTGCTTCCTCCGATAACCACCGCAAGATGATAAGGTGGGCAAGCTGCCGCACCCAGTTCCTTCACCTTTTCTTTGAAAAACTTTGTAAGGTTTTCTTCTGTCAGCAATGATTTTGTTTGCTGAAAAAGAAGGCTTTTATTAGCTGATCCTCCTCCCTTGGTAATGATCAGGAATTCATAACTGTTACCGGGCACAGCATAAATATCAATCTGGGCAGGCAGGTTGGTTCCGGTATTTTTTTCCTCTGTCATGCTCAGGGGTGCGATGATGGAATAACGTAAATTGTTTTGCTGCCAGGTGTCGAAAATACCTTTTGATAAGTATTCGGCATCGTTTACACCTGTACAAACATTTTCACCTTTCCAAGCCATCAGAATAGCTGTTCCGGTATCCTGGCAACTGGGCAACTCACCTTCTGCCGCCACAACCTGGTTCATCAACATGGTGTGCGCAACGAAACGTTCGTTTCCACTTGCTTCAGGGTCTTTCAGAATATATGCCAACTGATCAAGGTGAGACGCACGAAGAAAAAATGAAACCTCAGTAAATGCTTCACGGGCAAGCAATTCAAGACCTTCAGGCGCAACTTTCAGGATGCTGCGTCCTTCGCATTCTGATATTGAAACAAAGTCTGTGGTCAGCAGCCGGTACTTCGTTGTATCTTTCATTACGGGGTAGGGGGTTTGATAAAAAAAATCAGCCATGGTGAAAGGATTTTAATGAATAAAGAGGATTGTTGCAGTTGCTGCAAATTTAGAATTATTAAATGAGTCTGCAGCGGTAATTATTATTTTTTACAATGACCTGGATTCACGTGTCTGATCCGGTGGTTATGGCCGTTTTCGTACAGTCAACTGTAACTGATTGAACAATTTTATTAAGTAATAAAGCCCCATTTGCAGCTAAGATTTTGTACTATAATATTTTAGCACATATGGTATGATCTTGGATCAGAAAGAACATTAAGATTTTTTTCCTGAAACAAATAGCCATGCTAAAAAATTACTTTCTCATTGCATACCGTAATTTCACCCGTAACAAATTGTTCACGTTGGTGAATGTTTTCGGTTTGTCCACAGGATTGGCATGTTTTATTCTGATTGTTTTTTATGTGAAGAACGAGTTGAGTTACGACCGCCATCAAGTTAACCATGACCGTATTTACCGAATTGTATTGAAGGGTAGTTTTGGAGGCAACGAGATAAACACCTGTACTACCGGTGGAATCACAGGTGAACTTGCTGAGAAAGAGATTCCTGAAATTATCAGGCATGTAACCATTTTCAAAGCTTCACAGGCAATCTTATCAAAGGTCGGCGAGAAGCAGTTTTACCAGGATAAAATATTTTACGTTGATTCAACTTTCTTCGAGTTGTTTGAATACGAAATGTTATACGGGAATCCTGCTGAGGCTCTGATTCAACCCAATTCGCTTGTGCTGACCGAAACTACCGCCAGAAAATATTTTGGCAGGCATGATCCGCTGGGTCAGATTATAGAATGGGAAAACAGCTATAAAATGGTGGTACGTGGGGTAGTGAGAGATCCGGTTCATAATTCGCATCTTAATTTTGATGTTTTGGCTTCCATGACCACCCTGCAAAACAACCACCTTGTATGGGATTATCTGCAAAGTATGCTTGTGCTGATGACTTATAATTATATCCTGGTTCATGAAGGCACTTCGCAGTTACTGCTCACGGAAAAGCTGCAAACAATGGTCATCGGCAATCTGGGAGAAATAATAGATGAATTTGCCATGAAAATACAACTGATACCTCAGCCCATTGCCGATATACATCTTAAATCAAAGCTGCTGCATGAGCTTGGCCAAAATGGTGATTATTCAAGAATTTTCATGTTTTCAGCAATAGCCATACTGATCCTTGTGATCGCCTGTATCAATTTTATCAACTTATCAACAGCTACTTCTGCAAAGCGTGCACGTGAAGTAGGTATCCGTAAGGTTTTTGGGGCCTGCCGCTCCATGCTGTTCAGGCAATTTATGTTTGAGTCGTTGTTGATTACTTTCCTGAGCCTGATGATGGCATTGGCAGCAGTTGAATTACTGTTTCCTTATTTCAGTGAGGTAACTGGTATTGGATCACGAACAGGATGGCTCAAAACATGGAATCTTTTAATGATCCTTCCTGCCCTGGTAATATGTGTGGGCTTTTTGGCTGGTTTCTATCCTGCTGTTTTTCTATCGTCGTATCAACCGGTGAATGTATTGAAAGGCAGGTTATTTTCGGGGCCGGCGCGTTCATTATTCAGAAATGCCCTGGTTGTGGTTCAATTCATCATTTCTGCCCTGATCATCTTCAGTGCGGTTGTCATACATCGCCAGATGTCTTACATGAACAAGAAGGACCTTGGTATTGATATAGACCAGATGGTGATCGTTCCTCTGCGAAACCGGAAACTCATTTCTACATACGAAACATTAAAAAATGAAATTGGCAATATTCCCGAAGTCATTGGGGTATCAGCTTCATCAACAATTCTCGGAGGAACTGAACAGCGACGCACCTATTACCCCGAAGGTGGTAACAGGCAGCAGGCGGAAATGATCAGCTTTCTTCAGGTAGATTATGATTTTCTGAAACTTTACAGGGTCGAAATGGTATCAGGTCGCGGATTCAGCGAAAACCGCAGCCTCGATTCCAATTCTGTTATTATAAATGAGTCCATGATGAAGAAATTAGGATGGGATCAACCTCTGGGAAAGCACATGTTGCTTCCTGAAGAAACAGATGCAGTGGAAAACGACAGGAAATTTGAGATTATCGGCGTCGTGAAAGATTTTCATTTTTCTTCGTTGCATAAGCCCATTGAGCCATTGCTGATTGAAATGAATCCTGACTATTTTCTCCAACTGAATATCAAGATACAGGATAAGGATATTCCGAAAACATTGTCAGAAATTGAAAGCAAATGGCAGAGCATCCTGCCTGACCGGCCATTCGATTATTTTTTCCTTGATAGTAGCATTAGCAACCTGTATCAAGCCGAGCAAAAAATGAGCAGGATATTTGATTATTTTTCAATTTTGGCCTTATTTATTGCTTCGCTCGGTTTATTTGGACTGGCGTTATACACCACCGAACGCCGTACAAGGGAAATAGGCATTCGTAAAGTTTTTGGCGGATCAGTAAAAGAGATAGTATACATGTTACTGGGCGAATTTGTGCAATGGGTTTTACTGGCCAACATAATTGCGTGGCCATTAGCCTGGTATTATATGAGCGGCTGGCTTCAGAATTTTGCATACCGAACCGATATTCCCCGCTTACTTTTTCTGATACCGGCTGTCGTTTCAATGCTGATCGCTATTGCCACTGTTTCCTGGCAGTCATTCCGCACGGCTGTACAAAACCCGGTAAAAGCTTTACGTTATGAATGACCCGGTTTCCAGTCTGTGATCAAATCGTTATTTCCATAGCCAACAACCTGAAAAGCCTACTGTTCATGTTAATGAACGCTTAATGGATACATTAAGCATGCTACAAGCCCGGGCAGGTTAACTTTCAGCGGGGTAAATCTGCTGATCACGCACTCTTTCACGGTGGTTTTATCAACGGCTAATCAAGGTCTTGCGCACCGGAAAACTGGTCTCCGGAATGGAGGGCTTCTCAGATCAATCAGAGAATGATGAAATGTCCAGAGGATAAAATGATCAGGGATAACATGCCGGGTTCAATATTTCCAGTTACTTATTGTCAATCAAATTATTAAATGGTTACCAAACATGCATAAACCGCCCCTCTCGCTGATCGCTGCCGTTTCCAATCATTAAAAAATTAAAAATCAGACGTATCAGAACAAATCTGTTTATTTATCAACTACTTCTTCGAATGGGTTGCTTTGCATGTATTCGTCGTTACGTCGCGCTGTAACCTGCCATGAAACTTTTATGTTAGGTTCATTCGTTTTGACAATGAATTGATTATTGGAATCAATTTCCTGAAAAACAATAGCTTGCGCAAATTTTTTACCAACAACTGTAAGCACATAGCGATAATCGGTATTGATTTCGTCAAAATAACCGGGCAGTGAAACGGTGGCCATTCCCTGACGGTCTGTAATGATATTTCCGGAGTAGACATTCAGCACTTCGTTGGATTCCAATGCTGCATGGAGAAGGTATTTGGAGGAATCTTCAGGATGGATAATCCTGAAATTTTTAGTGCCCGCCACATTCAGATTGCCGCTAAAACTGGCATTGGTTCCGGTTAAGTTATTGTGGAGTGTTGTTGTCCCCCAGGCATTGGTTGAACCATAAGTGGTATTATTATCGGTTACGACCAAATCGCCGGTGACGAAAGTATTTCCACTCAGGAAAGTCTCGCCCAGATAATTTGTTTTTATTGGACCATAATATACATTACCTAAATGATCTACTTTGGACAATAGCTTTTTGTTTCCTGAATTATCTACGTAATTAATCTGGGTAGAGTTTGTAGCATTATCGTAGGTGTATTCAATACCTTTTGCATTTGGGTTACTATGAGAGCAGGCCACCTTATCAGTTGTTTGAGTGGTAGTTGTTCCATTTCCCAGAGCATCGGTAACTGAAGTTGAGCACTCGTTTGCTGCAGGCAGTATTTTTTCCTCAACCAATACGTAGAGTTCTGTTGCTCCAATAAAATCTTTAATATATTTTTTTTGGGTATGATTGATAAAATCTTTAACAACCATGGTTTCTCCCATCAAAATCCCCTGACTGTCATATCTCTCGTTAGTTATGGTTTCAGTTGACTCGGGAAATGGACTTTTCAAAACCTTTCTTATATTTGTTGAGGATTCATACTGTTGTCCATCCTTGTAAACTGTTTCAGTTGTGGTATTTTCATTTTTTCTGTCATCTAAAACGCTGACCACATCAATATTCTCTGTTTTTTTTGCTAATTCAAAAAAGCCGGTATTAGGATTATAAGCAAATTCCTCAATAATCTGAGTTGAAGTCTCTTCGTAAAAGCTCCCATCATAATCCTGTGATTCTGTTTGCCTTGCTATTAAATTTCCCCCTTGATACATCTCCCATACTTGGTTACCATTCTCAAGAATTTTTTGGGTTATGTATTTATCAGGGCCAATCTGATAAGACTCGAATTTTGGAGAACTTACGCTTATATTATACCATGTCGTATCGTTATTCATCATTTTGAACGTGCCTGTATTTGGATTAAGAACCATTCGTGTAACTCCGAAGGAGTCTTTCAGTACCAGGGAATCATTCTGAATAACGGTTTGTCCGCCGCCTGGCGCAGTCCCCGCCATTTCTGCATACAGGGCATATGGTACGCTCAATAATTGACTTACACCAGAAATCGTGTAATTTGAACCTCCTTCAGGATCAGCTTCAGTTTTAATGAAATATGGGCCATTTTCCCAGTCTATTTCAGAAAAACTGCCACTGACTATGGTACCATTTCCAATTTCAATGCTCGCCAAACCGTTGATATTTGTTGTCGGTGAATGTGTTTCGATATAAGCAATTGCTCCACTTGCAGAGCCCTGTAAAATACTTATCTTCATTCCAACCATTGTATTAGTAACCAATGAATTGCTGCTGTTACGAATTACAGCCTGATAGCTCATTTTATCAGGTGCCTGCGCAATAGCACTTATCATAACTAATATGGCAATTGCGGTAATTGAAAGTTTTTTCATGGCTTTCTTTGTTTTTAATTTTAATAATACTCAATTATAATAACCATCATTTTAATATGACCGGTTTTTTGTAATAATTTATTGTTTTAATATTTTCATTGCTCCGAACCTGCTTTCCTGAACTAAACGAAGGAAATAAAGTCCATTGGCCAGGCCAGATAAATCGAGTTGGGTTATTGAAGCGGAGCAAATATTAC
Source organism: uncultured Bacteroidales bacterium (assembly GCA_964419945.1). GTDB lineage: Bacteria > Bacteroidota > Bacteroidia > Bacteroidales > JAAYJT01 > JAAYJT01. The sequence goes on from CAYQRU010000054.1 coordinate 17,515, forward strand.
AGGTAAAAATCATTCTTCCTTCCATGTTATAAATTTCGATATGAGATTCGGAATGTACCTCAAAAGTATCCATCTCTAAAATGAGGATGCCGGAGGTAGGATTGGGATAGACTTTAAAAAAATCAGCCGTGTTGTCCCCGGTTTTGATTACCGGTTTTTCAGGAACTGTTTCATGTTTTTCGGCGATCATTGATTCCGGCTGATTGCAGTAATTTTCAAATTCATCAATCCAGGCCCGCAGGTAACCTCCACTTTGCACCTGGGTGCCTTCCTGAAGCAATATGGTTCCTCCGGGACCAACCACCAGGGTAACGTCGCCCCCATCAAGAACCTGAAAATCTGACACAACAATCAGGTCGGTGGCCGCAAAACAGCCACCGGGATCGGGTGGTATAATATCACCGATGAGGTAAAGTTCAGATTCAGGATTTGTAGTAGAGGTATAAGCAACCTGATCCAACCATCCTGCATCCATGCCTGAGGACGCTGAGCCATCTTTGGTGTACCACCATGTAAGCGCAAAGTATCCTGCCGGAAATTCAAATTCTTTGTAATGCCAGTCAATTTCACCGGACATCCAGTCAACAGGGACACCGTCAATTTGAAAACTCAGAAAATCATGATTGTACTCTGACGAAACCTTCCAATAGAAAGTAAGTATGCCTGGCCCTTCAACAATGGTTTCAATCCATGAGAAACCATCATCCTGTATTGCTCCACTCTGAGCTGCATCCTCCAAATCAAATGAAATAATTTCCTGTGAAAACCATGGCAATGTTCCTCCGGTTTGGAATGTTAAATCACAGTTGTCAAGGGCCTCACAAAGGTTTCCTCCCAAAGTAAACTGCACCAGATCTACCCATCCGGCATCCTGATTTGAGAGAGCAGAACCGTCTTTTGAATATTCCCATCTGAGCGGAAGAGTAGCATCAGGAACCTCAAATTCCATGTAGGTCCAATCTACTTCACCGGAAATAGCATCCTGCTCAGCATCGTTCATGAAGAATTTCAGGAAATCGAAGTTTATTTCTGAAGAAACTTTCCACCAGAAACTTATTACGCCAGGTCCGGTAATCCATATTTCCATCCAGGTTTGCTCATCATCGCCAGTCACACCACTCTGTGCTGCATCTTCACCATCATAGGTTATGGATGATTGACCGTACCAAGGCATTTCGCCTCCTGAACCACCGGTGCTAAATGTCAGATCGCAATTGTCCAATGATTCGCAAAGTTCTATAAATTGATTCACGAGAATGAAATTCTGCGATGTTACCGTTCCATCTACCACGTCAATCATGGCTGATTGGGTACTGTAATTAACTTTACCGGCACTGACAAAAACAAGCCCGGCAGGAATATTTTGCAGAAAATAATATCCATACTCATCCGTGTTGACCGCGGCTATCCCTAAAGCCTCCACCGTAGCACCCTCTATCGGATTATCTTCTTCATCATACACATATCCTTCAATAGATCCGGTGTTTTGGAAAGCAGAGGGATTGATCAGCAGCCTGACAAAATCTATCGCAAAACCATCACCAACATTATTGACAGAGTCATCAATAAGAAGATCTGCTTCACCATCCTCAAATAAATAAGTATACGTTGCGGGCATTGGCACTGTAATCAACTTCCCGATTGGACCTGTCTGATCCAGTGCATTGATCACTGTTTCAAGGATTGGAATCCGGATATTGTCAATCGAAACCTGGAAATAGTTGTTTCCAAAAACGCCCCGCTGGAAATCATCAACAAACATTTGTACGACAACAGACTGAACCGTAACTGATTGCGTATTAAATTGCAAAACAATGCTTTGGGGTAAGTTATCAGGCCGCTGAGTAGTAGCTGTATAGCCATCAGTCCATCCGCCTGAAAAGTAATCATAGCCGGATATTACCATGATGCGATCAGTTCCGTCAGGGTCATCAGGCCCGTGGTAGAATGGAAAACTGTGAACAGGAGTGTCTTCACCTGAAAATGGATTGAATCCTTCAGGCCAGCCAAAACCCAGGTTATCAATATCGCCGGTACGGTGCACGATTTCGGCTTCTGAGGTGCTGTATAGTGTGGTTTCATGAAGCGTCCAGTCGTCGAAATCGGAAGTCGTAACGAAACTAAGCTGTTCGCCGTATGCAGTTCCAGCACTGTTTATAGCAAAAGCCCGCACAAAGTATTGTGTTTCGGGATCAAGGTAGGTGAGATAACTTGTAAAACTACCAGTCCCATCACCGTTATAACTAATTCCTTCATAGTCGTCAACTGTGGGATTGCCAACAGTGTTCCAGATCAAGCCACGGGAAGAAACAGGAACGCCACCATCGTCGGTAACGTTTCCTCCACAGCGGGCAGAATTTCCGGTGATGTTCTCCACATCAGATGTTGTCACGGTGGGCAGAGATGTCTGTGATTCATTCTTTAGACAACGAACACTAAAGCCATAGTCATTGAAATCATCGTAGCGGTAGGAATCATCAGCAGAGTAAAGCAGATAACGACTCCAGAAAGTTGTGGTTGTGCTGACTGAGGATGACCACCAGACCCCCCCACTACTTCCCTCCCAGAAGTTTCCATCAATGTTTCGGTATCCTCCCGGTAAAGCAGAAAATCCGTAAAGATCATTTCCTGTGTTTTCATACCAGCCATTTAATGCTTTAAGATTTTTCCCTACATCATAGCCTCGCCATCCAGAAATATTCCAGTTAGGGTCACCAACCTCATATTGACTATCTGCAAAGCCTTCAAGAATTTTCCAGTCATTGTCGGTGGGCAAATACCAGCCCTGCGGGCAAGCGGTTGAGGCAGCAGCCTGGTTATAAAGAACCCCGTAAATAAAATAGCTTTGGGTTGCAATAGCTTCAGCGGGTGAAGTACCATTGTATCCGTAAACATAATAAAGCGGATCATCGTGAGAACCCACAGAAGCCGGACTTACTGCCGGCAGAAAAGCCAGGTTTTCGGCCATCCAGCATTGATTTCCTATCTGGACAATTGGATAAACATTACCGTCACGGGGATCAGTCAGTTCGGTATCACAGAAATAAGATTTTGGTTTTATGTTATTTGAATTTGATGTTTCACCAGCACAATTCACGGGTTGGTCGGTGTCAGTCTTTGTGTTTGGTACCCTGTGAGTTGTAATAGCTGATTGATATTCATCCTTCAGAATTGTATTTTGCGCTGAAAGAATTCCGGTAAAATACAGTGCAAGCAGGAATGCAGAAGTCTTTTTCATAGTTGAGAATTGAATTGTTGAGTCAAATTAAAGTGTTCTGATAATTGAGCAAGCGAAATTAGCAGATTAATTGGAGTAACAGAATTAGTCGGAAACATTGAAAAAATCCTGGTTCAGAGATTCAGCAATTTGTATGACTACGCCTCCGTTCATACATGTATCAATTCTTCAATATCTTACCCGTCAAAACCTTATCTCCTGACAAAATCTTCACAAAGTAAATACCCGGCTGCTGGTTCGAAAGATCAATCTCATAGTACGAGGAGTATGGCAGTTCCGTATTAATGAGAACTGTTCCCACCATATTATAAAGTTGCAGCATTACTGGCCGGTTTTCTGATTGCATGATGCTGATATTCACGATTCCGGTAGTTGGATTTGGAAACATGGTTATTAAGTCAGGCAAATTTCCTGGTGCTGGTTCTGTTTCTTTGTTTACATTTTCTGAATTTACCAGGCTGCCGCTCTTGGTGCAATAGTTTCCGTCATCAGATATAAAGGCATGAAAATAGGCATTTTTCTGAATGGTTGTACCATCGCGCAATACAATGTTATTTGCAGCCACAACCTCCATGCTTCCACCGGCACGTATGATCACAGCAGTTCCGCCACCAGCCAGCGTTGCGGTTTGAGCAGATTCATAACAGTTTGCGTCACCGGAAGGTACAACAAGATGTGGTGATGGAAAAACTGACGGAAATCCCAGAAAAGGATAGCCATTGTTACCATTGAAATCAATATCCTTAACCCAGAGGTTCACAAAATTGAAGTTGTTGAAGGTGCTGGCGGTATAAGGATATGTCATTTCAGCCGTGGTACGCGGGAAACCACCTCCGGCACTGCCCGGCTGATTCGAGGTCTCGGCATTCCAGTAACTGTTGGTAATTGATACAATGTTTGACGAACCTGCAAGTCCACCTGCGGAACCGGGAGAGGACACAGGTCCTGCTGCATAACTGTCAGATGCACTTCCGAAAGAGTTATTTCCGATCAAGCCTCCGGCACGTGTATTACCGGCCGTAACACCCGCAAATGAATAACAGTTATTTATATCGCCCACATACGATGAATAACCATCGTTGCGACCTGTTATGCCACCCACATCTGTCGTACCCTGCACAATTCCGGTAACATAGGAAGAGGTAATAATGGCCTCGTTCCTTCCGGCGAAGCTACCCACATTATTCTTACCTTTTATATTTACATTGAGCAATCCAAGATTCCTGATATTACTTGCTCCGCTGTACACTCCGACTAATCCCACATCATCCGTGTCAGGACGCTGAATCAGCAGGTTGCTGATCGTGTGTCCGTTTCCATCGAAAAGGCCTCTGAACGGAGTTGTGTTGTTTCCAATGGGAGTGAATCCTTCTCCTGTTGTTACGCTGTTTTTGAAATCACCCCATCCTGTTTCGTGCGAATAGCTGTCGTCGTCGTTGAAGTCGAGATCGGCAACAAGTTTGTAATGCCCGCAAAGGTTGTTCCTCACATTATCCAATTGCTGAATGGTGCTTATTTCAACCGGAGCCGGAACAGGCGGTGGATTCTGGGGACATATCCTCAGCCAGGGATATGTTTCAAGGTCATTGATATCCCAAACATTGGAAAAGTCCCATCCGGCACCTGTGAAAGTAGATTTCAGCATCATCCTCCAGATGGGTAGTGCTGAACCACCACCTGCGCTGAAATCATGACCACTTACTTCCTGGTTCCAATAACAGTCATTGAAAGCTGAATAACCTACCGTACCAAACAAGCCACCAACATATTCGTTACCTTTTACTGGTCCTGAAACATAACAATTTGTTGCCGTTGAATACCATCCCGAACCTGATAATCCGCCCACATATATATTTCCGGAAACGAATGCCAGAGAATAGCAGTTGCTTAGCCAACCGGGAGTATTGGTGTCCTGCCCGTTGATATGGCCGGTTAAACCACCTACTTCATTGTTACCCAGTACTGTGCCGGTGGAGAAACTTGTCAGTATTTTGCCTTCAGAGCGGCCAACCAAAGCACCAACCAGGTCTTTACCAATAATACAGACATCAACCAGGCCTATGTTTCTGATACTTGAGGCACTTTTATAGGCACCAAATAAACCAACAAAGTTTGTTTCGGGCCGGTTGATATAAAGATTTTTAATGATCTTTCCGTTACCATCAAAGAATCCGGCAAAGCGGGTGGTGTTGTCACCGATGGGTTGGAAGCCTTCACCTGTATTCATTTGTTGCATAAATACTTCCCAGCCCGGGTCTTTATCATAATCGTCAGGATTTTGAAAATCAAGGTTTTTCATTAGCTTGTAATACCTGCCCAGTTTGTTTCTGATATTATTCAGCCCTTGAATTGAGTAGATTTCGATGGGATTCGGTATTGGTGGCGATGTAGGAACCACCTGCCGCAGCCAGGGATAGCTTTGCGTCTCGTTGATGTTCCAGGTAGTCGAGAAATTCCAACCTGCATTGGTGAACGTGGACATGAGCATCATTTGCTCTGTGGTTTTTCC
>CAYQRU010000055.1:0-21964 GCA_964419945.1 uncultured Bacteroidales bacterium
TGCCTCGCAGCTTCCGGTTAACAAGTGGCATCAGTATATTAACGAACCTACATTAGCCGATGCAATAATGGACAGATTGTCAGGTTCGGCTCATAAAACTGAACTGAAAGGAGAATCGCTCAGAAGAAAAAACATAAGAAAAAATGTTAAAATTGCCAACCATTTCGTCCTTTGAAAGTAGCCTACTTTCGTCCGGAATCAGTGGCCGGATTTGCCCGGAATATTCACCAATAAGAAATAATCAGGAAAAACTTTCAAATTTGCCAATCATCTGATCCTTTGAAATTGGCCTGCTTTCGTCCGGAATCAGAGATCACCTTTACCGGGAATACTCAATCTTTCGGTATTCTCTCTTTTTCAGCAAGTATTTCTTTAAACAATGATATATATTTATCGGCAACAAAACTCCAATTCATATGTTTCTCCACAAACAATTTCCCGTTTTGACCAATCTTTTGCCTTAAGTTTACATCCTCTACAACAGTTATAAGTTTCTGTACAATTTCTAAAACCGATATGCCATCTGTATAAATAATATTTTCCATATCTTTTAGTCGTGCATCTGATCCGAATAAGTCTTCGGGAACCCTCGCCACCAATGGTACTCCCATCAACATAGTTTCGATACTTGCTGTTCCCAGCCCTGTATATTGACCTGAAGCAATATTCATTGCAAACATGGATTTTGATATTTCACCGATTACATTTTCGTGAGGAATTTCTCCCATGAAAATGATACTCTTTTCAATTCCTAATTCCTTAGCCAATTTACGAGGTGCTTCGATATACTCATGTCCAATGATCCTGAATACCAGGTGAGGGTAATAACTCAGTAATTTGCTGAAAATTTTTACTGCATGTAAGTAATTTCTTTGATCAATCACAGCTCCAATACCTATAATTTGTTCATTCAAAGAATAGTCATGTGTATGCTTTTCGTATTCGCTTATGTTTCCATTTACGCCATAAGGTATGATGCGCGATTTTTGCAAAGTCTTTGTTGAATGAACTTCCTCAATATATCTTTCAATTTCCTTATCCCATGATACAATTATTTTGGCAAAAGGGAAGATGAAGCTCCCAATAATCAACCGGTCAAATAATCTTAGTATATAATTCCTGTATTTTCTGTTTGATTGTATTTGAGTACCGACACTGACAATGAATGGAATAGTATTTATTTTCGCAGCATATATAGCTGGAAATGCAATATCCAAATAATGATTAATAATTAAGATAACATCTGTGGAATTTTCTTTTGCAATTCTGTTTATTTTTTTATAATTACCTGGAATAACTGAACAAAAACGCAGGTGTTTGAAAAAGTTCTTCAAAGGTATGCCAATAGCAGGTATTCTTATTATTTTAAAAGTAATATTATCTTTCTTAACCAAACTGTTTTCAGTCGCTACAACACATACCGTGTGACCCTTATTAAAAAATTCTTCTGCTAAATTCCTGGCATAAAAGGATGTTCCGGTTTGTATGGGTGGAAACATCGCGGTGATCATTAAAATATTCATATACAATTGTTAAATCAAATTTCCACTCTTTAGATTATATCAACTGAATTGATCAGCCTGTGATTAAATTGTTCCGGAATCAACAAAAATATTTTGGCCTGTAACCGAACACGAATCATCTGAAAGAAGATAATTGATCAATTGTGCTATCGAATAAGGATTTGTTGGACTTTTTAAGGATGTTCTGTTGTAAATTCGATTTTTCTGATCTAAAGTCAGGCTGTTGCTCATCTCAGTATCCATAAATCCTGAAACAACACAGTTGGAACGTATTTTTTTTGAACCCCATTCCCGTGCTGTGTTTTTTGAAAACGCTTCAAGTGCTCCTTTTGTAGAGGCGTACATAGCAAGGCCTTTGTATCCGGTATGTGCACTAATTGACGAGATATGAACAACAGAGCCTTGTACTCCATGAAGTAACATGTTGCGAACAATGAGTTTTGTAATAATAAAGGGACAAAAAACATTAAGTCTGTACATCTTTTGCAGGCTTTCAAAGTTGATATTAGTGATAATATCATCATATGCAATTGCTGCATTATTAACGAAACCATGAAATGGTATTCTATTCAGAGAATGTTTGGAAAATAAATTAACTTTAATATTTTCCAGGTCGAAAAGATCGAATTTAATATGTATTAAATTCGAATATTTATTTTCCAGGTCAACTAATTCTTCAGTCCTGGTCCGGCTGACTCCGTAAACAATATAATCATTTTGAAGCAGAACGTTGCAAATTTGTAATCCCAAACCTTTAGATACGCCTGTAATAAGAATATTTTTTTTCATAATCTTGATATTTTCCCTGTCCTGGTTAAGTCAATATGCTTTACAAATTGAATAAAGCGTGGTATTTTAAAATCCTGCAATTTTTCTTTTAGAAATGCTCTTAATTCCTTTTCAGTGATTCTCAGGTCAGAAACTACCACATCCGCTGCTACCAAATTTCCGGTTACAGAGCTTTTCTTTCCATAAACTTTTGAATGCTCAACTCCCGGATACGAATTTAATACGTCTTCAACTTCATAGGGATTCACATTATATCCTCCAACATTGATAATATCGCTCTTTCTGTATACAAATTGAAATAATGAAGGATCATCAGGCGAGGGTTCAACTATATCGCCAGTATTGTACCAATTATTCATTGTTTGTAAAGATTCGCTATATCCGAGTAGTGATGCATGTATAAATAATTGTTTATCAGTGATACGGATGAAGTTTTTGTATTTCTCCGGTATTTTGAAATAAATACCTTCAGAAATAAACAGGGAACCCACTTCTGTTGTAGCATAAATGTTCCTGAATTTTGTATTTGTCAATTTTGATTTATACTCTTCCAATAAATTATTATCTATTCTTTCGCCACCAAACGTTATGTATTTCAGGCTCATCATTGCACTGTCAATTGGCAGTAACATGCGATAATAAGTTGGTGTGGCTGATAAATGGGTAATATGATACTTACTGATTGCATCCAAGATTGATTCACGTGATAATCCCCAGAGTAAAACCAATGGATTACCATTAAGGATTGCTTGAAAAAAAACCTGAATACCGGCCATATGGGTCGGATTATAAGCCCATCCCCAGATATTGAATAAATTTTCCTGAGTAACTCTTACCCCCCGAATTAATGTATCTATTTTATGAACAACGCTCTTTGGTTTACCGGTAGTACCAGATGTAAACAGAGTCATTGACCAATCCTTAAGTTGAAAAAGACTTTTGACAAAAGTCTGATAACTATCTGGGTATGATATTTTTTTTGTAATTTTTTCATACAGCAAACCATCAGGAACAGCATAGTTATGGATTTCACTCATTGAATAATCAATGTCGAGCAAAACAACAGGGGCATCATAAATTAATGATTGAATCAATTGTAAATACACCTGGGTTGGTGAGCTGCAACGCCTGGCAGGCAAATATTCAGGAATGGCAGTTAGTAAGTCAATGAGGTCTTCCCAGAATAAAACTTGTGAAGTTTGCGGGCAAATGTAAACCGGTTGCTTCATTACAAATTCAGTTTTTTCCTAACATCTCCTACAGTAAAAACTAATTCATTTTCATAGATATCAATATCATACTCATTCTCAAGTCGTACGGTTAATTCTGCAAGTCCAAGAGAATCAAAACCCAAATCGTTTTGCAGGTGCAAATTGTCTGATATTGATTTAATCAATTCCTGATTATTGTTTGACTTTACTATATTTATTATTTCCAACAGCCTATCCATGATACAAATTTATTTTATACTTTTCTTTTTGAAATCTTTGATAAACAATCTTTTGTCATAAGCAAAATTTCCTCCGACGGAACAATTTTCAGATACATTTTCAACCACTACAGCTCCTAAAAGAACAACAGCTTCATCAGCGATATTGATGTTGTTTGATAGAGTTACATTTATGCCGATCCAACAATTGCTGCCTATATGACAACTTCCCCCAATAACAGTCTTAGATGCTACAAAACAATTAGATCCAATTTTGGTTGAATGTCCAATACAAACCATGCTGCCAATTTTAGAGTAAGATTCAATAATCGTGTCTGCATTGATTAAACCCTTTTCAATTACACTATTAGATCCAACTTCTACACATTCTTTAATGATAACCCGTTTTGAGTGAAAAACAGATAATATTCCTTTCCTGGTTCTTTTATGCTCGAAGCCCACTGCACCAATAACTGCACCCGCTCTGATAATTGAATTATTTCCAATCATAACATCCGGTAATACCGTTACATTTGGCTCAACTATACAGTTTTCTCCAATTTCTACATTAAACTCTGAAATGAATGCCCCTGGATGAATGTTGGCTGTTTTATGAATGGTTGTTGGCTTCTTTTTGTAAGAAGTTTGAGCATAATGATTATATAAGGAATAAAAGTCATACCTTGGGTCTTCGCTGTACAAAATGGTTTTTCCCTTAATTAGCCTGGCTAGTTGGCTTGTAGTAATTACTGCAATTATGTTTGGATTACCGATCAGTTCGTTAACAAATCGTACATCATCCAGAAAAGACATGGTTCCTGTTTCATTGCTGTTAACCAAACCAAGTGTTTGACATTCAAACTTTGGGTCAACTTTCAGACCAACTGTCCCGGCTATAAACACACTATTTATTATCATGGCTATTTATTAATACTTATTAAGGAGAAGCATTGTTGTTCAGGTTGATCGTAAGTAGAATATTTGCCTGAATTGAGAAACGATGCTGAATTTTCCCATAGGTTTTATTCTATTATTGTTAGTAAAAATCCGGGTTGTTAAATGCCAATGCCGGATAATTATCCTCCATAAATTTCTTATATTTTTTTGTCATGAGTTTTAGCTTGTTTGCCTTTAACATTCCCTCGCCGACTTTTAAACCAGCAGTTTGCAAATCAATTACTGCAACCGGGTCAATAAAATCTGTTGTATAACTCATATAATGAGGTAGTGCCGGTTGTTTCGGATAAATTTTGCCTTTGATATTTTTTACATCTATATTACCTGCAATATGTATCAGCAAATGTTTATTTGTAATTAACTCATTGGAAATTAATGCGTTATTACTATTTCCCATCAGCAATCTGTCATCAACAAATTCCGAAAAAACAATAACATTATATTTCCTGGTCAGCAAATGATTAAAAGCCTGATCAGGTGTAAAGGATGCTGTAGTATAATGCAATGAACCTAATACTTCCTCTATTGCCCGGTTAAATTTTTCAGACCCTATGATAAGTACCTGGCAACTAAACGGTGTTTTCTTCTCCTTTAATAAAAAATAAAGCACAATGAAACCAATATATTTCATTGTCAGCAATCTTGAATCCGATTCATTGGTGCCATATACTTTTATTCCTTTTTTACAACAATACTCCAGGTCTAAATCTGTTTTCCGGAATTCCCAGGGTTCATACATTAGTGGAATGACGCAATCACTACTTAATCTGTCAATTATTGGTTTATTGACAGGACGGAGGAAACCTGTGTTTGTTAGAATGTCAATAGAAGCCAGGTCAATCTCATCGTAGTTGTTTATACACTGAATCTTTTCTTCAACCTGTAACTGTCGTGCCAGTTTCCTTATTTGCCTCCTGATTGTTTCGTATTTCCCGTATTTGCTGTCCTTGCCCAATGCAACAACATGTGCGCCAGCCAGGGCTGCTATCAGGGGTGTGCATTTGAAATTGCCAGATGCTGCTTCAGTAAGAACATTAAGCCCTTGCAGGTTTAACTGAAATTTTTCGACTGAATTTTTTATCAGATCTGTCATTTTACAATTGTGCTTTCAATATTTCTGCTACTGTTACTATCTCTTCAGGGATTAATTTCCTATACAGGGGTAGCACCAATCCCGAATTAAATGCCTTCATCGCATTTGGGAAAGCAACCTCGCTCCGAAATCTGTATTTGGTTTTATAATACATTTGTTCGGGCATACACTGTGCACCGTAATTAGTCCCGATTCCTTTATCTTTCAGCTTGTTAATAATCTGGTCGCGTTCCGGATGAACCAAAATATGAAAAGACTGCCAGGTATGGTTTTTAATTTCAGGATGAGAAGGTAATTGGATTGAGGGTGTATTTTTCAACTGTTCGAGATAAATCTGAGCAAGTAGATTCCTGTATTCCAAAATGTGTTCAAACCTTTGAAACTGACTATTTACCAAAGCAGCCTGAAAATCAGTCATCCGGTAATTAAAGCCCGCATCCACGAATTCCATTTTCCCATTTATATAGCTGATTCCATGATTTCTTAACACTCTGAATTTTTCGGCAAATTTCTCATCATTAGTGACTAATATGCCCCCTTCGCCGCTTGTTACTGCTTTGCGTGGATGGAATGAAAAAGAACCAATATGGCCAAAAGTGCCGGCAAATTTTCCATCTGAAGTTGCGCCCAGAGCACAGGCAGCATCCTCAATCACGATCAGGTTGTGTTTTTGGGCAATTTCGCAAACAGCTTCAATATCGCAGGCCAGCCCAAATTCATGAACTGGTATGATTGCCCGGGTATTTTGAGTAATTACTGATTCAATCAGGCTTACATCTATATTGAATGTTTTGATATCAATATCAACAAAAACCGGTTTAGCTCCAACCAATTCGACAACATTGGCTGTTGCAATGAATGAAAATGCCGGCACTATCACCTCGTCGCCACGGCCAATGCCAGATGCCAGCAGAGCCATGTGCAGTGTTGCGGTTCCACTTGAAGCTGCAACAGCATGCTTTACTCCCAGGTATTTTGTAATTCCATTTTCGAGTTCCTCAACCTTCTGACCCTGAACCAGCATCCCCGACCTGAGGACTTCTGCTACAGCATCAATATCTTCCTGACGGATATCAGGTACCATAAGAGGAATGAACTTGTTTTGCATTTCTAAAGAATTGTTTTAAAGTAATCTGCCGTACGAATGATTCCTTCGTCAAGATCAACTTTTGCTTTAAAGCCAAGGATTTTTTCAGCCTTCTCAACCGATGGAATGCGCAATTCGATATCAGCTGAAAGCTGCGGCCTGAAAAGAATTCCGGATTTGGAGTTGAGAACCCTGCAAACGGTTTGAGCCAACCCCAGCGTTGTGATCACAGCTCTGGCATTGCCGAGGTTAAAACTTTCGCCAACGGCTTTGGGGTCTTCAATGCAGCGAAGGAGGCAATCAACAAAATCATCCACATAGCACCAGGCGCGAATCTGAGTGCCATCGCCGTTGATGAAAATGTCCTCGTCTTTCAGCGCCCTTTTAATAAAAACCTGCAGTGCGCCTTCGCCGGTTTGACCGGGCCCGTATACATTGAACGGCCTGACAGTTACTGTTGGCAGCTTGTATTGTTTATAATATGCATGGGTAAGATGTTCGCCAGCCAGTTTGCTCACTGCATATACCCAGCGTGCTTCGCCTGCCGAACCAGCAACGGTGTTGCTTTCTTCAGTTGATTTGTATGCCATTGAGCCAAAAATCTCGGAAGTTGAGAAGTCAACAAAACGGCCTTTTACCTGGTTGATCAGGGCAGCTTCAAGGGTATTGGCAGTGCCTATCATATTGACGGTCATGGTTTTCACAGGATTGATAATCACTGTATCAATTCCTGCAATGCCGGCGGCATGCACCACAATATCAGCGCCTTTCATGGATTTGATCAGCAATTCCTTGTCGAGTACATCGCCTTTGATCACTGTAAGGTTGGGGTGGTGTGCGTAAGGACTACCCGAAAGTGTATCGCGGTGAAAATTATCGTATGCATTGATCTTGTTGAACTCGACCAGGTGCATGATGATGGAATTGGCAATGAAACCAGCTCCGCCAGTGATAAAGATTTTTTTGTTTTTAATCATTGAAATAGTGTATAAATAGTATTTTCTGTGTTGGTTTTCTGATACTTAATAAAAATTTATTCTTTTAATTACTACCGTACATGAATAGTGTGAAATCATCCCAATACACAGTATTCCGGTAGGGATTGTAAAGATAGAAAAAAAGTGAATCGCCGGGCATGAATTGAAATCCTTCATAATGCACCATAAAAAGCCTGTTCCATTGGTTTGCGAAATGATTCCAGGTGCGAGATGTTGATTGCTGGCTGTGAACCACCTGTCCATCGCGCCAGATTTCTAATGTAAAAAGTATTTCTTTTTTGATGGGATTACATTGCGGTCGCACAAAAACCTGCGAAAGGATCGCTAATTGCTGCATTGCCAGTGAATCAGGAAGCTGAAAGCGAAGAATTGATCCATATTCCTGTTCGGGTATCATACCGGCAGCAAAAATTCCTGTGTGCGCCATACCCCTAACTGTTTGGTTACCTTCTCTTTCCTGCGGTTCTTCATAACCGATGCTACGAATGGCCCTGGTAACCGGAAAAGAATCATGAAGTTTATTGAGTGTAATCTGATATTTTTCATCTTCCCAGAAAAGCCCTTTATAAGGTCGTGAGGTATGCAGGAAAACCCTCCAGAACATGTCCCTGTCCATTTTCCAGTAAAAGATATATCCTTTGTACTGCTTCATGTATATATGGTTCAGTGTGAGAAACATCAATGAGATTACAATAAAAAAGTTATGCATCAGCCGGCTGTTTATGCCCTGCAATCCCAACGCAATGGAAATGAAAAACAAGGGATAGTAATCAATAAAGGCCCTGTGCCCGAACGACATTCCATACCACCAGTTCCACCAGGAAGCAATGATATATACCGGCCCTGCGATTGAGATCACCAGCCAGAACAGGAAGAATTTATTGGTTCTGAAAAGAGGCCAGATACCCAACAGAAAAAAAACGAGTATAGGTGCGTAGATGAAAAGGCCTTTTTCATAACTGAATAAAACATTGGTAATTTGAGGATTGAAAAAGTCAAACGAGCCTCCCCGGTAAGACCATACAAAGAAACTTCCGGTTTGCAAATAATAAATCAATGGCTGAAAGAAAAGAATGAAAAGAGAAATAACGAGCGGAGGAATTATTTTGGGGATGTTCCCGGGCACCCATTTCAGGAACTTTGCCATTTCCCGGGCGGAACCTGCCATCATTGGAATGGCAAAGATCATGACGATGTTGGTTGGCCGGGTCAATCCAAGCAGGGCAAGCATTGTCATCCAGATCCAGAGGTGCCTGAGCCTGCTGGTCTGAAAAAATCTTTGTATATAAAGTAAAAACACCGCAAAAAGCGACATGGTGAAAACATGCGTAAATGAAGGCTCATCCACCGTGTAATACAGTGTGGAAGTGGCAAAAACCATCAATATCAGACATGCTGAAATAATCCATGGTCTGATCCTGAGGTTTTCGAGCAATCGTCCCATTGCCCATAAACCCAACAATAAATATATAATAGCCGATACAAGGATGGCAATCTGGTAAGGAGTTGAATAACCGCTGGCTGTGGCAGGGCCGATCAAAGCAATAAGGTGGGCGGCAAGAAATGCCGGAATCCAGAGGACTGCCACCCCGGCATAGGCAATATTCACTGTACCGCTGTCCACATTCATCCGGAATTCGTAAATATTTTCCGTATGGGGTTCTCCGCTGCTTTTTATTCCGTCGATGAATGAGAAAGTGAGATCCCGATAGATGAAAATTGCAGGCAGATGAGCATAATATGCATGCCCGTCGCTGGTGATATAAGTTTTTCTTAAGGGTTTCCGGTCAACCGAGGCAATGAACAAAATTAGTAAAATCAAAATCAGCGACCACCTCCAGTTTGCTTTCAGGTAAGTTATGCTGATAATTTCAGAAATCTTTATGTTCCCTGTTTTCATGTTTTAAACAACTAATATCCGGTTATTATTTTTTTCACCAGGATTTGTTCGTCGGCGATGATCTGTAGAATATATATGCCGGTTTTCAGGCTGGTGTGAAGCTTAGTGACAGTATTAGCTTTCAAACTTTGGGTCACAATCAGTCTGCCGGCAATATCTGAAATATTCATAGTTCCGGCTGTCGCTGAGGGAGTTTTTATTAAAGCGGAATACGAAACCCCGTTGTTGCCTTCGGGGCGGTAATTGATTTCTGTAGGTGTATTGCGCCTTTCCATCGAAGCCTTTCTCCAATTTGGATGGCCGGCATAAAAAGGATAATCCAGCAAAGCTGAGTGATAATGAATAAGGCCATCTCCGGAGAGTTGAAATTTCGCATTGATTTGCTGCAGGGGCAGATCGTTGGGCAACGAGGTATCAAAAATCCAGAAAAAGAGTAGCTGGGGTTCAGTAGTCTCAACAAAATGTGCCCTGATACTTATGTTTTCTTCAGGTGTAACAATTGCAACCTGCGGAGTGCCGCAGGGTAAGCCCTGCCAGTGACTAAAGGCATATCCCGGTGCAGGAATGGCCTCAATTTCGATTGGAATGCCTTTAAAATAGGTGCCTGTCCATGGATAAGGAACAGAATCCACTCCAGGCGTATTTTCGTTGCTCTCAACCGTATTGATTCTGATATGCCCGTTTGACTGGTCTATCACATCGAGCGTAAGTTCTGCCAAACCATCGAGGCCAAAATGATCAATGATATGCTGGCGCTGGTAAGCCGGTCGTATTGTTGCAAAGTCTCTCATTTCCTGCAGAAAATACCAACATGCCGAAATATTGTCAGGTATTTTCCAGCGCATAATATGTTCTGGTATTTCGGGAGCAATTCGTGCGCTTAACTGATCAATTACCGATATTACTCTTGAGGGATAAAAGTAAGTATTCATCAAATCGGCAAAGCGATTATTAAAATCTTTTCTAAACTGATCATTTTCGAGAAATTTTCTGAGCAGGAAAGTTGCCCAATCCGGATTGGGATGTGCAGTACCTCCTGCAAGGGTAGCCATTTCAAGTGTATTATGCAATGCTGCCAGGCTTCCGCTCCACATGCCAAAACAGAAATCTATATCGTAAAGAAGCCACCTCCAGCGACCGTCATGTCCAAAATGGGCATTTGGAGTATATCCGGGAGTTCTTAGTCGCCAAAATTCAAGGTTGTTGCCCGGCCAGTCAACATTATCAGAATAAAGATTGGCAATCTGATAATCCGTGAAGTTCTTCACATCAATCCTGGTTTGAATATATTGATAGTGCTCTTCGTCAATCAGTCCGTTTTGTTGAATATAACAAATGGTTTGATTGTAATGAACAGTGTCGCCCTCGTTGATTTCAGTGCTGGAAATATAGTCGAGATTGTCAGGATCAACACCGTAAACTCTTTCGAAATAATACTTATCATAACGTTCCCTGATATTATGGATACCCCGGTATTCTCCGTTGATAAAGACCGCGGCCGGTTCATATTCCCGGGTGTCAAAATGCAGGCCATTGGTAATGCTGTGCATAGTTGCATCGCGTATCATGGTGCTTAAAAAATCCTGTCCGGAATTTCTCAGCAGTATGCGTTTGAAACTCTGATCATCGAGTTTGTTGAAAAACTTATGTTGCAACTCTGATTTACCATATTGTCCACGGGCATAAAGCCTTAACGATTTCATAGGCCGGCGGCGGGCCTCACTACCATGAATACGTATTCCCAGTTCCTGAGATATTTTTGGCAAAGCCGCCTCCGGGTCATAAAATTCCAGATGCGAGCGTATTACCCATTCATCCCCGCGTCGATCGAAATTACAAACCGTACTCCATGAATTGCCAGCTGTGTGATTTGCGATTCGCCAGTTATCATAATCAACACCGGCAACGTAGATCCCGTCTTCATAGTCAAATAATCCATATTCGGGAATACTTAGTGAGATTGCCGGAAGACTGTAACGCGCCTGGCCCTGAGAGGTGATAAAATACGTGTTGGTACAAACCGGGCTGCTCAAGGCACCGGATTTTAATGCTCTTGCCCTGATAACATTACCTTTAAACACTGGATTTTCAGGAAAATAAAATGGTACCTTGTGCCATGTAGATGAAATCTGTGTAATACTGTCGGGCACAGTCGAGCGGTCAGTAATAAAGATGGAATCGGTATAGATATATGAAAGGTACGACCCGGGAATCAACTCCCCAAAGGGATCACCCGGATTTTCAGGATATTGGTTCTTATAGGTATATGAAGTGCCTTCCAGGTTCTCAATATCCGGATATGAACCGTAAAGCGTGAAAATAATTGTTACGCCTGGATCGGGATGCGACAGGCTTAAGTTAAAACCTTCGGTATAAAATCCCCCATGATGTGAAAAAACCGGAGGTTCAACAATTTCACTGAAAGGTGGTGTATTGTTTGAAGATCCCGGTGTCGGTGTGGCAAAGAAGAAATAATAACCTGTACCGTCCGGTGACCTGCCGTAGGAAACATCGGCCGGAATTGCAATCGGTTGAACCAAACTTGTCAGTGTACCAAAAGGACTGGTGAGTAATACTTCTTCTCCTTCAGCCTTGATACTGAAATTGGTATGCAGGGGTGTATTGGGATTGGTATGGTTTTTTCCGGATGTCCATACTATTATGAATTCACCTGGTTGCACAGTGACATCCGGGAAAATCCACCGGTAAGGTTCACTGAAATTGTCAGACAGACCAAAATAAACCAGGGCAACCGGAGTTGTTCCGAAATTGTATATTTCAATCCAATCCTCAAAATCACCATCCTCGTCAGCAATGGTTGACGCATTAGATGACATTATTTCATTGATGGTCAGGCTCTGCGAATAAGTCAGGGAAACAACAGCACTTAACAGGAAGGTCAGGCTCAGAACCGATAACCGACAATAAATCAGTAAAGTAATCTTTTTCACGTGGATGGGGCTTATACTTTATCTGGCAAAACTAAAAATCATCATACCAGGTGGGTCGCTGCTGTCTTGACTGCTTCCTGGCAAACTCATCGCAATTGGTTTCAATACTGATTCCCTGAGGTGGTGGCTCAAAATCTCCTGAGGAGACTTTCAGTGTTGAATCGGCATAAATCTTTTTCATATAAAGCGCCCAAACGGGCAACGCCATATTCGCACCCTGACCCAGTGACATGATTCTGAACCTCACGCTGCGATCCTCACCTCCAGCCCAAACACCTGTAGTAAGATCGGGGGTGATGCCCATGAACCAGCCATCGGAATTGCTTTGAGTGGTTCCTGTTTTCCCTGCTATCGGATTATTCAGCCCGTATTTCAGCCGCAACCTGACACCTGTGCCACTTTCGACTACGCCTTTCATCAGTTCAAGCATTAGAAAAGCAGTTTCTTCACTCATAGCTTCCTGTGTACGGGGAAGGAACCTGCCGATCACGTTTCCATGTTTGTCTTCGATACGTGTTACAAATACAGGTTCAATAAAAACCCCTTTATTGGCATAAGTATTCATGGCTCCGGTCATTTCCAGCAATGATATATCAGGTGTGCCCAGGCAAATGGCCGGAACCGGATCAACAGGGGCTTTAATACCCATTTTGCGGATCATGGTTATAACGGCCTGTGGAGGATACCGCTTGATCAGGAAAGCTGAAATCCAGTTGATGGAATTGGCAAGTGCTTCTTTAAGAGTAACTATTTCATTTTCTTTAAATTTGGATGAATTCTGGGGTTCCCAGTACTCGCCGGTTGGCAGTTCAATCGTTTGCTGAACGTTTGGTATGCCACTGCATGGTGAAAAATCGCCTTCCTGCATGGCCAGGGTATACACAAAAGGTTTAAAAGTAGAGCCAACCTGTCTTCGGCCCAAACTCACCTGGTCGTATTGAAAATGCTTATAATTGATACCGCCAACATAGGCTCTCACAAATCCTGTTTGAGGCTCAACGGATAAAAGTCCCGCACGTATATAAAATTTGTAATACCTGATTGAATCCAGCGGACTCATCAGAGTGTCCTTTTCTCCTTCCCAATGGAACACTTTCATCGGGACAGGTGTTTTGAAATTCAGATCAATGGAATCGTTGGACATGCCACTTTTCCTGAGATTCCGATAACGATCGGATCGCCGTTTTGAGGCCTCCATGATGTTGGCAATTTCCTGCCGGGCAACACTGGCCTCAAAATCAAACGGAGCATAACGCTCATTTTGCCAGTGTTTGAAAAAGGCGGGTTGAATATCAAGCGACAAATGCTCGGTAACAGCTTCTTCGGCATAACGCTGCATGGTAGCATTGATGGTCGTATAAATTTTCAGGCCATCTTTATACAGATTGTAGTAAGAGCCGTCGGGTTTCGGGTTTTTTTGAATCCATCCATACAGTGGATTATCAGCCCATTGCGTTGAATCTTCGACATATATCAGGCGATTGCTGTATCTTTCAGCATCCGGCATACGGGCATTCATCAACATACGAAGGTATTCTCTGAGATAGGGAGCCAGGCCGGCCACATGATCCTGAATCTGGTAACTGGAAGTATTGATTGGCAACTGGCTGAAGTACTCATATTCTTTCTCTGTAATAAACTTGTTTTTCCTCATCTGGCCAAGCACAACATTCCGGCGCATCATCGCTCTTTCGGGATTTCTGACCGGACTAAACCACGAAGGGGCTTTCAGAATTCCAACTAAAACTGCTGCTTCATCCACGCTTAGCTGATTGGGTTCCTTGTCATAAAAAGTTCGGGCTGCACTTTTAATTCCAAAAGAATGACTGCCAAAATCAACTGTATTAAAGTACATGGCAATGATCTCTTCTTTGCTGTAGTTTCGTTCGAGTTTGGCTGCCACCACCCATTCTTTGAACTTGATCAGTACCATTCCTGTAAAGTTGCGGTTAGGTTCCCGTGGAAACAGGTTTTTTGCCAATTGCTGTGTAATTGTTGACCCTCCGCCTCTGTTTTGTCCGGTAAGCAGACCGTAGGTGACCCGGACAAAAGCGCGCATATCAATGCCAGAATGTTTTTTAAACCTGATATCTTCAGTGGCTACCAACGCATTGATCAGATTCGGTGAAAGCTCATTAAAATTTATATTGGTGCGGTTTTCAATAAAATATTTTCCAAGCAATTTCTGATCGGCTGAAATGACTTCTGAGGCAAGATTGCTTTTAGGATTCTCAAGTTCTTCAAAACCAGGCATAAAACCCAGCCAGCCCATTGAAATTGAAAAGAAAAGCAAAACCACAATAAAAACGGCAGCAGAAAAAAATGCCCAAAACTGTCGGATGTATTTTTTGTAATCTATTTTTTTCGGGGCTTTCTTAGCCATATCAGAAAATTTTAGCTCGTTTTAATAGGAGAATTTCTCGATACGCAATCCCACATCGGTAATACCAGGCAGTATGGTGTCGCGCATGGCCTGCTCAACGGTAAGTAAATAGTTGCCGGTATCGGGGAAAATGAACATTTCCTTCACAAGGAAACGGTTTTCCCTGAATTTTCCGAATCCTTTGCCCAGCCAGTTTCCATATTTGTCAGCAACGAGGCATTCAATGGTATCACGTACGATCTTGTGGTCCGGAAAGTACATAGCAGCAAATAAATACAGATTGCTGTACGGATAATCGGTAGTATTCCGGATAGTATAGATCAGGTTGTAACTTGCTGAAATATCGCTGATATGAAACCTGAACTCCCTGATATCATTCATATCCCATTTTCCCTGCTCCACGATGCTGAATTCTTCATAAAATGCCTCATTACCGCAACCAGAAAAAAGGAATACAAACAGAAACGGGACCATTGCCCTGAAAGGAAAAACATGGGAGGTTTTATTCATATAATTCGTTACAATCCTTACCAGCATATTTGTAGTCAAACAGGTTTGTCAGATGGATAACGAGCCGTTCAATAATTAATTATCATTATCGAACCTGGTAAGATCATCCTGACCGACAGATACATTGTAATCAACTTTTTGCTCTTTGGTTTTGGCAAAGTCTTCAAGTTTTTCAGGCAGAATGTTTTTTTTATTATCATCAATGATTTGCTGCACATTTTCAACCGGCAAGGCCAACAGGTTGGTTGGATCACTAAAATAGGAATACCACATAAGGCCTTTGAATACATCTGATTTCTGGTAAAAAGCTTCCCCTCTTTTGGTTTTAAGCCTTAACTGATTATCAGGAAAATGCCTGAGGGCATCCACATAGGCGTCATGCTCGTAATTCAGGCAGCATTTCAGTTTTGCACATTGGCCGGCCAGTTTTTGCGGATTGGGTGACAGTTGTTGAAGGCGAGCTGAATTAGTTGATACAGATTGGAATGCTGTAAGCCATGTTGAACAGCATAATTCGCGTCCACATGATCCGATTCCACCTAACCTGCTTGCTTCCTGCCTCACACCAATCTGGCGCATTTCGATGCGGATCCGAAATTCTTCGGCCAGCAACCTGATAAGCTCCCGGAAGTCAACCCTGTCTTCGGCAGTATAATAAAAAATGGCCTTGGTTCCGTCGCCCTGATATTCCACATCATTGATTTTCATTTTCATGTTCAATCCGGAAGCAATTTTACGGGTTCGCATCATGGCAGCATTTTCCTGTCCCACCACGGCGATCCATTTATCAATATCAGTTGATCTTGCTTTGCGGTATACTTTCTTAACCTCATTTTTTTCCGGATCTATCTTTTTATGCCGCATTTGAAGTCGCACAAGCTCACCGGTAAGAGTAACAATACCTATATCGTGCCCGGGGGATGCCTCGACGGCAACCAGATCTCCGGTGTGCAATCCCATATTGTAAGGCATCCGGAAAAAGTCTTTCCTGTTGTGTTTAAATCGTACTTCAATGCAGTCAAAAGGAAGTTGTCCGGGGGGTAAAGGAATCTTCCCCAACCAGTCCGTTACATCGAGTTTAGTACAACCGTGACAAAAAACCCCGTTGTTTTTACTGTATGGATCGGGCAGATCGGAACAGCCACGGCTGAAAAAAATGTTTTTTTCAGGATATATATAGTTATCAGATTCCATAATGTCAATATTGTTATAGCGTTGCCCTGCAACGAAAATATTTACACAGAGCCAAAAACAGCAACTGAGATCGTATAACCCGCAAAAGTAGTTATTTTTTACCGGCTGATTCTTACCTGCCGGTACTTTTGAGCATTTTATTGATCTTCAGGGAAAGATCCATGAACAGAATGGAGGCATTGGCATTTCTTTCAATCTGCATTGCAGCCTCGCTCATATCCTGGCTGATGGTAAAAACAAACTGCTCTGAAATGGTTTTTGAAAAATTGAGAATGAAAACTTTCTCGTCGTCTTCACGGTTCAGGACTTTCTCCCCGTGAATTTTCACTGTCAGGGATTCTCTGAGAATTTTATTCGCTGTCGACAGGAAAGCTTTTTGTTTTTCCCTGCCAATTTTGGATATTTCTCCGATCCATCCTGCAATCTCTGAAATCTTCAGGTTGTAGCAATGGCGCATCCACTGCATGAACTGAATGAAGAAATCATCTGTCCCTTCGGCTGACAGGAACTCCAACGCTTCAATCAGGTTACCGGCGGCATTCCTTGTAGCCAGGTGAGCCCTTGGTGGTTCTATTCCATAATCCTTAATTAGTGCAGAACGTATATCGTCGTCGCTTAAAGGTTTCATTTTCACCAGTTGGGTGCGCGAGACAATGGTGCTGATAATCTGACCCGATTCTTCGGCGATCAGAATAAAGAGTGTTTTGTCAGGAGGTTCTTCAAGAATTTTCAGAATTTTTGGTGCGGCAGAATGAAAGAGTTTTTCCGCCATCCATATGATCATCACCTTGTATTGTGCCTCATACGACTTATAGCTGAGTGTTTTGATGATCTCATTACAGTCGTCGGCATTGATAATGCCCTGTTTGTTTTCAATTCCTATGGCATCGTACCAATGTGCCAGTTTGATATAACCCCTGTGTTCCAGCAAAAGTGATCTCCATCGGGCAATGAAGTCTTTGCTGACAGGTTTTTTGGGAACATCTTTTGTGGCAGCAACCGGAAAAACAAAATGTAAATCGGGATGTGCCAGCAATTCAAACTTACGGCATGAAGCACATTCGCCGCAAGAATCATGGCTATCGGGGGTCCGGCCGGTGCAATTGATAAATTGTGCATAGGCAATAGCCAGGCTTAGTTTACCACAGCCGCCAGGTCCTAAAAATAGCTGCGCATGACTGATTCGGCTGTCTTTCACTGTCTGTATCAGTTTTTTCTTTACTGCCTGTTGCCCAAAAACCTTTGAGAATTGCATGGATTAAATCATTAAGAATGTTCATGATTGCAGAAATATCAGGAACAAGATCACAAAACCGGTAAGGAAACCTGATAGTATCTGTGCGGGACTGTGAGCCGTAAGTTTAAGCCGTGCAAAACCTGTAAAACCACTCAAAAGGATCAATAAGACAATGAGCAGGGGCATATCAATTATCAGCGTAACAGATAATCCGGTGAAGGCTCCCACCAAACCACCCATGCCAATCATGTGAGCGCTGATCTTCCAGAAAAAACTGATCATTAATCCGGCCACCACCGAAATGAACGCGCCCAGCATAAACAAGGTGTAAACCGGCGATAATTCGAGGCGGTTCAACAGATAATAGGCCAGGTAATAAAACAGGGCTGTAATCAAAAAAGGCCAGATGCGTTCTTCGCGCTCCTGCAAGATAATGTTACGAATGATTCCTGTTTTGCTCATAATAAATGTCAAAAACAGCGGAAGCAGCCCGGTAATTATCAACACAAAAACACCTATCATCCATTTTGCATGTACCGGAATCATCAAAGAAAAATAAGCTGGAAGGTTGAAGAGAATGACTATGGCATATGTGGAAAGCAGCATGGGATGAAGTATCACAGAAATCACCCTGGCAGCGCTTCTTTCAATTCGGTCAAGCATGTTCCTTCACTTTTTAGAGTTCTTTTCTTAGCCGCGCCACGGGAATTTTCAGTTGTTCCCTGTACTTGGCCACTGTACGCCGGGCAATGTTATACCCTTTTTCTTTCAGAATTTCAGTGAGCTGATCGTCGGTCAGTGGCCTGGATTTGTCTTCCGACCCAATACAATCGGAGAGGATTTTTTTTATTTCACGGGTGGAGACTTCTTCTCCACTGTCGGTTTGCATAGATTCTGAAAAGAAACTTTTCAGCAGAAAAGTTCCAAAAGGCGTCTGCACATATTTGCTGTTTGCCACCCGCGATACAGTTGAGATGTCGAGAGAAACAATTTCAGCTATATCTTTCAGGATCATTGGTTTTAAGAGGGTTTCATCGCCTTCCAGAAAATACTCCTGCTGATAATCCATGATGGCCTTCATGGTCATGTACAGTGTGTTCTGCCGTTGCTTGATGGCATCAATGAACCATCGGGCAGAATCAATTTTTTGCTTGATAAACAACATGGCTTCTTTTTTCTGAGTGCTGTTTCCTTTGCTATCGGAAAAAGATTCGAGCATGTTCAGATAAGTCCTGTTGATACGCAATTCTGGTGTATAGCGGTTATTGAGGCTTAATTCCAGTTCACCGTCTTTGTTTTGAATAATAAAGTCAGGAATCACATACTGATTGGTTCTTTCGGTTTCTCCCACTGAATTACCGGGTTTTGGATTCAGGCTGGTAATCTCATCCATGGCCATTTTAAGTTCTTCTTCACTGATCCGGGCTTTTTTCAGGATCTTATCATAGTGTTTCTTAACAAATTCATCAAAATGTTTCTCGAGAATCAGGATGGCCAGTTTTACAGGTTCAGTTTTTTCGAGCCTTTTAAGTTGTAAAAGGAGACACTCTTTTAGATTTTGTGCTCCCACTCCGGGAGGGTCAAGCTCCTGTACAACCTTCAATACTTTTGTAATCTCTTCTTTTGTTGTTATAAGGTTTTGAGAGAAAGCAAGGTCGTCAATCATCGCACTTATTTCTCGCTGCAGGTACCCCGAATCATCAAGGTTTCCGATAATTGTTCCGGCAATGGTCAACTGGCGTTCGTCGAGGTAATGCAATCCAAGTTGGGAACTCAGAAATTCGTGAAAGGATAATCCTGAAACAAATGGCACCTGCTTTTGCTCGTCGTCGTTGCTTGTGTTGTTGGCTGCAAGCTTGTATGATGGTATATATTCATCGTCGTCCACGTAATCGCTCAGGTCAAATTCTTCGTCCGGGTCGCTTACCTCATCCGTATTCTCTTCTTCTTTCTCATCATCTCTCTGAGGAACGCCTTCTTCAGTCTGTGTCTCTTCGCTTTACGCATTATCTTCAAGGGCAGTATTTTGTTCACTCTACTGTTTGATTCTTTGCTCGAGTGCCATGGTGGGTATCTGTAAAAGCTTCATCAGCATTATTTGCTGCGGCGATAATTTCTGCAAAAGCTTTTGTTGTAATTTCTGATTGAGCATAAGTTAATGTTTGCGATTATTCATTTTTAAGCAGTTTCTGCGCCTGCTAAAATAATGGTGCAATATACGAAATTTTTATCATTTCTGGTTTTTTTATGAACACTTTACCGTTAGAATTCTGCATTCTGAGGAGTGCGCGGAAACGGGATCACATCGCGGATGTTGGCCATGCCGCTCACAAAAAGGATGAGCCGCTCGAAACCAAGCCCGAAACCGCTGTGAGGTGCCGTGCCAAATTTCCGGGTTTCGAGGTACCACCACATTTCTTCTTCAGGTATGTGCATTTCTTCGATGCGGCGGTACAGCTTATCATATTCCTCCTCCCTTTGCGAACCGCCGATGATCTCACCAATCCTGGGAAACAGCACATCCATTGCCCTTACGGTTTTACCATCATCGTTTTGTTTCATGTAGAACGCCTTGATCTCTTTCGGATAGCCGGTGAGGATGACCGGTTTTTTGAAATGTTTTTCAACCAGATAACGTTCGTGTTCGGCCTGCAGGTCGCTGCCCCATGATACCGGAAATTCCCACTTTTGTCCCGATTGCAACAGAATGTCCATTGCTTCGGTGTAGGTAAGTCGTTCAAATTTATTGTTCACCACCGATTGCAATCGCTCAATTAACTCTTTGTCATACATATTGTTGAGAAATTCCAGATCGTCCATGCAATGCTCAAGGGCATAACTGATGAGGTACTTCAGGAAGTCTTCGGCCAGATCCATATCGTCGTGAATGTCGTAGAAAGCCATTTCGGGTTCAATCATCCAGAACTCGGCCAGGTGGCGGGGCGTATTGGAATTTTCGGCTCTGAAGGTAGGGCCGAAGGTATACACCCGCGACAGCGCCAATGCTGCAAGTTCGGCTTCCAGTTGACCAGAAACGGTCAGGTTGGTGGGTTTCCCGAAAAAATCCTTGCTGTAATCCACGGAGCCGTCATCTCTGAGAGGTGGATTTTTGGGATCAAGAATACTTACCCTGAACATCGCGCCTGCACCTTCGGCATCAGAACCGGTGATGATGGGCGAATGAATATAATAGAATCCGTTGTCGTTGAAGTATTTGTGTATGGCATAAGCCATGGCATGGCGCATGCGCAACACGGCTCCAAAAGTATTGGTGCGTGGCCTCAGGTGGGCGATCTCACGCAGAAATTCCAGCGAGTGGCCTTTTTTCTGTAAAGGGTAGGTTTCAGGGTCGGCGCTTCCATATACATGTATTTCCGATGCCCGTATCTCAACTTTCTGTCCCTGTCCCAGTGATTCCACCAAAATTCCGTTTACCGAGATGCAGGCCCCGGTGGTGATGGGTTTGAGTGCCTCCTCGCCAAATTGCTGCACATCGGCAACGATCTGAATGCTGTGTATGATAGAGCCGTCGTTCAAAGCAATGAAGGCGACATTTTTATTTCCCCTTTTGGTTCTGACCCAACCCTTTACGTTAACGGTTTGGCCAACAGGTAATTCGCCTGCCGGTTTCAGCAGGTCTTTGATCATGGTTCTTTTGATGTCTTCCATTTTTATCTGATCTCTGATTTTTTGCAAAAAAACGATTTTTTTAGCTGACTGGCAATTTTGCAGGATCGGTAGCAGCATAAAAGAACAGGTATCCATACGACTGAAACTCCCGGAGAGTAAGAAAGCTGGTGCCTTTTAAAAATGTTTTCTTCCATTTTTTTATTATCTTAGCGCTTGTAATTGTGATGCTGTGATGCTGTGATGCTGTGATGCTGTGATGCTGTGATGCTGTGATGCTGTGATG